>JAHDGT010000515.1 GCA_020631675.1 Bacteroidota bacterium | reverse complement strand
AAAAAAGCATGTTAGCGCTTCAATAGCTTGTATTGTATTGAATGTGCTAACATGCTTGGGGTGAATTTAGTTCAACTGGGCATCAGAACGGCCAACAAAAAAGTAAAGGATCAAGCCAACGAAGGGGAAAATAAGTACGAGAGCCATCCAGAACAATTTGCCGCCAGTGCCGCGATCACTTTTCAGTACCTCTACGACAACGAACAACCAAAAGAGTAGGTGAATCAGTCCGAAGATACTTTTAGAAAAAGCGAGTAAGAGGATCAGGCCGAAAAACAGGAGGAGAAAATCCATTAGTAATTAGTTAGTGAATAAATAGCGTGGCTAATGTACCTGCGCTATAAATACAACAATAGAAAATCGAACGGAGTTCCCGAAAAAGTGGATAACGTTCGTGAAATAGGGGCTTGCTTATAAAAATAGGGGCTATTTTCAAAGATATACACCACAAAAACAGCAGTTATCCACAAAATTGTGGATAACTGCTGTGGATAAGCCTGACAATTAGACGATCCTTTGTAAAGCGAGTGTTAGGAAAATGACAATAAGTCACCGATATGAAAAAATCGGACAATGGCGAAAATTAGAACCATGATCAATAAACGACGTACCCAAATTTCAGCTGCGGGGTGTTGACTAGCGAAGCGTGCGGCGAACCAAGCTCCTCCCCCTTGACCAACTGCCAAAGCAGAACCCCAGAACCAATTGACTTGGCCGCTCCAGGCGAATAAAAAAAGCGCGGGTATGGTAAATGCGAAAACCACCGCTACTTTGATCACATTCGCGTGCACCAAAGAATAGCCTACGCCCATCACTAATGCACTCAATAATAAAATGCCTACGCCGGCTTGAATCAGACCACCATAAAAGCCGATGGCACCGAATAAGCAAAGCATCAAAATTTTCATTTTGGGATCTTTGGTCTTCAAAACCGCATCAGTCGTTTTTTTGAGCCAAGCTTTGGGTTTTGCCAAAATCCAGATCAGCAGGATCGTCATCAAACAGCCCAGTAAAAATTCTAAATGCTCAGTCGATAAACTGATCGCTGTTCGCGTTCCGATCAAGGCACCGATGATACTTGGAACAATGATCCAAGTCAGATTCGTTTTGGGCAATTGTCCGTTTTGCTGAAAAGTGAAAAAGCCGATGATCGATTGTACCAACACGCCAACTCGATTTGTGGCATTCGCGATAGGAGCAGGTAGTCCCAAAAATACGAGCAATGCGATCGTGATCGCCGAACCGTTTCCGGCAAGGGTGTTGACAAATCCGGCCAAGGCACCAGCAACAAGTGCGAGCAGCAATCCGATCAGCGGGTAATTTTCGATCCATTCAATCATGAGGCAGAGGGGTGGTTCTGTTGTGATGGGATGACAAATTTCGGTAAGCAGATCCGATCCAACAAACGAACAGGAAGCGGAACGCTGACGGATAATGAAGAATTTCTTTTTTAAAATTTATAAGTATATCATCATCATTATTAGGGCTGTGGATAAGTGGAGAACTTCTTGAGTTATAATTTCTTTATCTGATTATCGACATTTATCACTTCACTTTCCACATTAATAAAAGCTTGTAATGACTTGCTAAACAGTTATTTATAACTTTATCCACATGCTGTGGGTAAAGTAGATCGTTGGATCATTTAAAACTAATGATCGTTAGATCATTGGGGTTTCGCTGCGCGTAGCTATTATGTTGATCGTTGGATCATGTACGCTTTTCCACACTGTGGATAAGGTCGTGCCGATACCTGAAATGATCTAACGATCTCATGCTAGTTTATCCACAGTAATTGATCCATGCCTGTGGATAAGTTATCGCGATCAAAAATTCTTTTACAAGGACTTATAAAACAACTAAAAATTTAATGTTGATAACTTAATACGCTTAAATGTATCGTGAACTTTTAGCTTTATTTCGCTTTTTATTTGAAAGCTAGTGTTGATAAACTGTGGATAAGTATGTTTATAAGTGGATGAACCCTTGATAAGTACAAAGGGTAAAGGATAAGGCTTAGATATAGCTGATCTTCGCCTATATTTAGCAGTGGATAAGTAGGATAAGAGAAACGTTGATATGTCAAACCCCCTTAGCGGAATATGGAAAAGACTGGCCAGTGAGACAGCGGTCTACGGCTTGAGCAGCATACTAGGCCGCTTACTGAATTACCTATTGGTGATCGTATATACCGATGTCTTCCTACCTGCTGAGTACGGGGTAGTGGGGGATATATATAGTATGACCGGCTTCTTGATCGTGATCTTCACCTATGGTATGGAAACGGCTTTTTTCAGATTCGTAAAAGAAGAGGGGGGCAAGAATGCGGATGCGGTTTACTCCACTTCGGTCATTTCTTTAGTAGCCAGCTCTCTCCTATTCATCAGTTTGATCTGGCTTTTTATCGACCCGATCTCTAGTGCCATGTATTATGAGGATCAACAGTACTATCTGCTCATCATGGCCATGGTCTTAGGCTTTGATGCCATATCCGCGATTCCCTTCGCCAAATTGCGCTATGAGCAACGCGCCTTCAAATTTGCCTTTGTCCGCTTATTCGGTATAGCAATCAATATAGGAGCCGTACTCTTCTTTCTATTGTTTTGTCCGGCTTATGCAGATAGCATACCAGCTATTAAAAAGTACTTTGAGCCAGAAATGATGATCGGCTATGTGTTCATCAGCAACCTCCTCGCGAGCGCTTTGGTCTTCGCCCTCCTACTGCCCGATCTTTTAAAAATCCAGCTCCGTTTCGATTCCGCCCTTTGGAAAAAAATGACCCACTATGCTTGGCCCCTTATAATAGTAGGCTTCGCAGGCAGCATCAATGAATTACTAGATCGCCAGTTCATTAAATACTATCTCAACAACCCCATTGAAGTCAATATGGAAAAACTAGGCATTTACAATGCCTGCTACAAACTCTCCATATTAA
>JAHDGT010000514.1 GCA_020631675.1 Bacteroidota bacterium | reverse complement strand
ATCAACTACAAGGAATTACAACGGATGTGGATGGGAATATCTATATCGTTGAAGGCGTTGCTTTAGGGGGTAATCCTGCACGTGTGTTAAAATACTCTCCTGATGGAGATCTTCTTGCTATTGGGCCTTCTGATTCAACTGGCAACGATGGGGAAGGATGGCAAAGTGCGATAGGTATTGTGTACAGTGCGGAGTCAAACTTATTATACGTGTCATCTCTCGCAACCAATCAAGATTGTGTATCAGTTTTTGACACAGATTTAAATCCACTACCTAGTTTAGCTATACCACCAAATCCTGATGGTGCTGGTTCAAAGGGTATTTCTATAAAGAAGGAATGTTGTCCAACAAACTCACCACAAATAATAAATGAAACGGTTTGTGCGGGGACGGATTTACAGTATTTTTTGAATGAAGTATATCCATGTACTGGGTCGGTATGCGAAGGTATGTGGTCAGAACTATCCAATTCTAGTGGTGGTACTATCACTTTTAATGATTGTGATTTAAGTGTGACGGTAGCAGGAACCTCAGGTTGTGCAACCTATGGAATGTCCGGAGGAGGTGGAGGTGGGAATCAGCAATGTCCAGCTTTCGATGTGACGATGGAAATTTGTATTCAAGATTGCTGCCCAGAGCTGACAAATATGAGTAACTCGGAAGATATTTGTTCGGGTAACGATCTAGAGGCTCTTAATATTGATATTAACAATGATAATTACGATATAGAATTCGTTTACTTCACATCACCTCAGATGGGTGCTGATATGTATTCGGGCGGTACGTCTTTAGGAACAAGCTCGCCCCCTTCTGGCGGGGGTACCACCAGCATAGGTCCGGTCACCTTCCCTGCGAACACGACTCAGGATCCGGTCACTTACTATGTATATGCGATACTGAGCACGCTACCGACGAGTCCTGATTGTCGCCCTTACGGGGAGCAGATGATAACGGTGAACCCGCTACCGGAGGTTTCTCTGGCCGATATAGAGGCCTGTGATAATCTGGACGGAACAGGGGATTTCGAGATCACGACCCTTGATGCCACGGTGGATGTTCTGGGCGGGAATATGGTGAGTTACCATAGCGATCAGGCCGATGCGGATTCGGGTGATAACCCATTGACAGATCCCTACAATTCTGCGGACGGGACGATTTACGCCAGAGTGGAGAATGAATATGGCTGTTACAGGACCAGCGAGGTCACACTGACAGTGATCCCGTCGCCAGAGGTCTACAGTGCGATAATAGAGGAATGTGATCTAGGGGACGGCACAGCAGAATATGATTTATCCGGAGCAACGACTTACCATCCGACAGAAAATGATGCGGAGGCAGGTCTGAACCCCTTGACCGACAGTTATGTTAGCGGCCCGAGCACGATCTGGTCCCGTTCGGAGAACACCAACGGCTGTGTCACGATAGCACCTTACGAACTGGTGGTGTTACCGCTACCCGAAGTGATGCCTGCTGAACTGCATGCTTGTGACATCGGGGACGGAACTGCTGATTTCGTTCTCGAGGAGGCAACCACCGACCTGACCACCGATGCCATCCTCCCCCTCACTTTTCATGCCAGCGAATTGGATGCCGTGAATGCTGCGAACGCTTTGGTGAGTCCGTACAATAGCGCAGGCGGTGAGACTATATACGTACGGGCCGAAAGTGAGAAAGGCTGTTTGAACTTCACCGAACTGAACCTGATCTACGAGGATCTACCAGTGGTCAGTTCCGCGGTATTGGAAAGCTGTGATCTTGGCGATGGTACCGCCGACTATATGTTGAGCATGGCGGATGCCCTGATCGACATGGAAGGCGGTAATACCGTGACCTACCACCCGACCGATGCGGATGCTTTGGCGGGCACGATGCCGATCGCTTCCCCTTTCAATAATGGTGGTGGTGTGATCTTCGCTAGAGTAGAAAGTGAGTGGGGCTGTGTCTCTACCGCAGAATTGACTCTGATCGTTTTACCGCTTCCTGAAGGCGCACCTGCGGAATTACGCGAATGTGATCTAGGAGACGGTACGAGCGACTTCACCTTGAGTGATGCCGACATGATGATAAATTCTGACGGAGGTGTGGTGATCAGTTATCATGGAAGCACGGCGGATGCGGATGCTAACGCTAATACCTTGAGCTCACCTTATAATAGTGCGAGCGGGATGATTCACGCCAGAGTAGAAGGAGAGAACGGCTGCCACATCGTAGTGGATGTCATGCTGACGGTAGTACCCCTACCAGCGATTACGGCCGTAACGATGCAGGGTTGCTTGGAAGAGGACGGCTCGGCGAATTACTTCTCCCCTGATTATATCGACGACATAGATGTGGAAGGAACGAACATGGTGACTTTCCATGCCACGGAAGCGGAGTCCATGAGCGGCACGCCCGTACTCGATGATTACTTCAATACGAGTGCCATGATGGTGTACGCAAGAGTGGAGAATGCAGATGGCTGCTACAGTACGATCGCCATCCCATTGGAGCCACAGGACTCGCCAATCGTGAATGACGCGATACTATCCGAATGTGATAAGGGCGATGGTACGGCCGAATTCGATCTGAGCGGGACGGGCAATCAGGCTTATTATTTAACACAAGCGGACGCTTTAGCGGAAGTGAACGATCTTCCGGTCAGTTATACGAGCGCGCCGACGATGATCTGGTCCAGAGTGAACTCTACCAATGACTGTTTCACTTTGGCACAGGTGGTACTGGAAGTGTTACCGCTGCCGGAAGCCCCGCAAATGATAGAACTGGAGGAATGCTCTTCCACTGAGAGTGCGGCTTTCTCATTCGCGGAAGCCACGATGATGCTTGACCCTGCGGGGGATCTGACGATCAGTTATCATGATACGGCCCTTGATGCCTTTAATGGGGCGAACACATTGAGCGACCCGTATACGGCCACTGATGGTGAGTTGATCTTTGCCTT
>JAHDGT010000029.1 GCA_020631675.1 Bacteroidota bacterium | reverse complement strand
AAAACCACTTGTATCAGAGTAGTGTACTCAGATGGGCATCATATCGATTTGCCAATCTACTATTGTAGTGAAGAAGATGCGACACCAGAGCTGGCCCACACATCAAAGGGGTGGGTAGATAGTGATCCCAGAGAATTTTCTTTATGGGTTGACGATAACCTAAATGCTCAAGCTAAAAGAATTGTCCGGTATCTAAAAGGGTGGAAAAATCACAGAGAAAAAGAAAACTCTAATTTAGATTTACCTAGTGGATTTATTCTGACTATTTTAACCCATGAGCATTATCATGCGGACGATAATGACGACACTTCTTTTAGAGAAACAGTTTGTAGTATCTATAAAAGTTTATCAAGGTATAATGGTTTTTCTTGTTATCGTCCTACAACACCGAGTGATGAAGATTTATTAGTAGACTTTCGAGCTACTAGGAAAAATGATTTCCTAGCTAATCTTGATAAATTGGTTAAAGCTTGTGAGAATGCTTGTAATGAAAGCAATTTCAAAACAGCGAGTATGTATCTAATCAAACAGTTTGGGGATAGGTTTCCTAAGGGGGAAGATATAACTGCAGAGGAAAAATCTTTAGAACTTAAATCAGCGATCGCCTCAACTGGCATTAAACATAAACCATATGGGGGGATTAGTAGATAAAAAAGCAGTTTTAAGAAAATATCCTTCTCTGATCTATGATTCGGGGAAGGATATGTTTAAAGGTCAGTTGGTTTTGCCTGATGGCGATGTTTACGAAATTGAAATTTCATCACTTAGGCAGTTCCCTAATTCATTTCCAATAGTAAAAGAAGTTGGGGGGAGAATCCCTCCAAAAATGGATAGGCATATATATACTGATTCCTGTTCGTGTTGTTTTTGTCCGCCGGCCAAGGAAGAAATACTGTTAAAGACAAGAGTAAAGACTCTTATAGACTTTATCGATTTAATAGTTGTTCCATTCTTCCAGAATAACTCATTTTATGAGATAAATCTTTCTTATGCAGAAGGAGAGTATTCACATTATTTTGGTATTTTAGAAGGGTATTGCGATCTTTTGAACGTCAGTGATTATAGAGTGATTTTGCGTGTATTAGTGCACCTTTCAGAAGGGTTTTTAACCTTACAACCTTCAAGTAAGTGTTATTGTGGAAGTGGAAAAAGTTTAAAGAAATGTAGTACCCACCGGAAGAGGTATAAAAAAATACGACTGTTAAGTAGGGAAAGAGTTAGAGCGGATTTTTTTCAGATCATAGAAGCATTAAATAATGCAGAAAGAGTGTTCTGGTTAAATTACTTTCTCCCCCTAGTCCTAAACCAAAGTATCAAAGCCAAAGCAGCAGCAATAGAAAACCCAACGGCACTTAAATAAGGAATCCCCCAACTATTAGTAGGTAGTGTGGAAGAGGTAGCCATAATGGACGAGCCGATCAACATGCCCACGATAAGCAAAGTCATGCTTAAACGATTGGTGATCTGATCAAAGCGTTGCAGAATGGGTAGGTAATCGGTCAGCTCCATTTCAAAGTGAAGCTTTCCTTTCCGTGTTTTTACCAAAATATCCCGCACTTCTACTGGGAAGCTGGTCATGAACTCTTGCATCTGCTGGCCACGAGTGGCCAATTCCCCGGCCATGCTCTTAGGATCCAATTGCTCCTTGAGCAACTTCAAACCATAGGGTTTAATAAATTCGTAAGTCTGGAAATTAGGGTGGATAGCTTTACCAATACCCTCTAAAATGGCCAGTGCGCGCATGATGATGAACACCCCTCCCGGTACCCGTATTCGATGATCGTAGATCACCTTTTGCAAGCGCATGGTGAAATCCGCGATATTGCTTTCTTCTACACTCAGGGTCGCGAAATCTTCAATGATCTCATGCAGATCATATTCAAAGGCCCGCATCTCGGTAATGTTGTCATCAATGGCCAGCTTGCGGAGGCTATCTGCCATGCGCTGCGGGTTTTGCTGCGCCATACCCACGAAAACACCCGCCAATGCGAACTTATCCTTTCGCATCAAAGTGCCGATCATACCGAAATCGATCAAACAGATCCGGCCATTGCGCTGTATGATGATGTTCCCTGGATGCGGGTCGGCATGAAAAATACCATGTTCGAAGATCTGTGTTAGATAAATATCCAGCCCTCTCTCTGCGATCCTTGCGGGGTCTTGGTTCCAAGCTTCCAACTGTTTCACATCCGTGATCTTACAGCCTTTCACCATTTCTAAAACCAACACTTTGGAAGTGCTGTATTCGCGGTAGACTTTAGGCACGTAGAAATCCTTCACTTCCGCATAATGATTACGGAAGAGTTCTATATTACGCGCTTCGGTCAGATAATCCAGCTCCTTTTGCATGGAACGGTCGAAAGCATCCACCACATCCATCACATTGATGATGCCATGTCGCTCGAAAAATTGTTCCCCACGTCCGGCCAGATCGCGCATGATGGATAGATCCGTGGCTACGGCTTTCCCCACACCCGGTCTGCGCACCTTCACTACCACTTCGGAGCCATCACGTAAAATAGCAGCATGTACCTGCCCAATAGAAGCGGAACCTAAAGGAACATCATCAAAAAATTTGAAGAAACTTTTAAGTGGTTGTTTTAACTCCTTTTCAAGAATAGACTGTACCTGCTCATAAGGAAAGGGCGGCACATCAGATTGCAACTTCTGAAACTCGGTGATCAAAGGGTCAGGCAGAATGTCCGGACGGTTGCTCAGCACTTGAGCCAACTTAATAAAGGTAGGTCCCAACTCCTCGAACACCATCCGAATACGCTCCCAACGGCTATGTGCTAAAACAGACGTTTTCGCACCACTACGACGAATGCTTTTAGGCATGAGTCGCTTTAAGGGCGTAGCCGCGACAACATCTTCGAAACCATACTTGATCAGTATGGCAACGATCTCTTGTGTACGCTTGATGTTTTTAAAAGTCTGGTCGAATAGCACGGGCTGGCAGGTATTCAGTTTTTGCTTAGGTGTACAAAGTTAAGTCATAATATTTCCATCTTGTAAAAGCTACCGCTAGTGAGAAAAACAATAGGCTATTATTAGTTGAAGGGTTTATTGATTTTATGGTAAAATCTTTAAACTACTTAACAGGAATACTGTTAGTACAAACAAAATCGGCAGTAGATTTGCACACTGCTTTGACGATTTCACTGAAGAACCTGAATTCCCATTCAAAATTCAGCCATTCATCATTCATCATTCAAAATTGTCCGTTGCGTGCGCAAGGGATAGGAGTGGTACTAAATGGGATAGATGGGGCGTGAGTGCCTGCTTGGCGGGGGCGGCCCAGAGGTAGCCACCGCCAAGTAGCGCAACGAACCCCCAGATAGCCCATTTTGTAGGAACGGATAGCCCGGTACCCTGCCGCAGGCGGGTATGCGCCCTAAAGAAAAATAAAAACGAAGTCAACCCATGGAATACGTAGTATTGGTAAACCCGGAAGGCGAAGTCTTAGGCACGGAAGAAAAGATCGCTGCTCACGAAAAAGGACTCTTGCACAAGGCCTTTAGTGTGTTCATCTTCAATGAAGATGGGGAAATGTTGCTGCAACAACGGGCGTTCACAAAATATCATTTCGGCGGTTTGTGGAGCAATAGCTGTTGCAGCCACCCCAGGCTGAACGAGGCGGATAATGATGCCGCCCATAGAAGAATGGTGGAGGAGTTGGGTTTTGATACCGAACTGAAAGAAGTGTTCCAATTCATTTACCAAGCCAAAGATGAACAGACGCAATTGGTAGAGCACGAATTGGATAAGGTCTTTGTGGGTTTCACCGACAGAACGATCGAGGAAATGCCTTTCAACCCGGAGGAGGTGGCCGCCTTGCGCTGGATCAGTATTTCCGATCTGTACCAAGAATTAGCACTTGAACCCGATCGCTTCAGTTTTTGGTTCAAAACGGCCTTGCACGAGCTGCGGGATCGTGGCTTACTGGCACTTAGTGAGCTGAGGAAATACATGGCTGATTGATCTTAAGCTTAAGATCAATCTTCTTCTTCTGCCGACCAGCGCATACAACGTTTCACGGCTTTTTGCCAGCCTTTGTACAGTTTATCTCTTTGATCAACTTGCATAGCCGCAGTGAAATGGGCGTCGCGTTGCCAGTTGTTGGTGATCGCTGATTGTTTATAGAAGCCAGTGGCTATACCCGCTAAATAAGCAGCACCCAAAGCAGTGGTCTCAATAATAGTAGGTCGCTCAACGGGTACGCCTAGTATATCGCTCTGAAACTGCATCAATAAATTATTCGCGCTCGCGCCTCCATCTACTCGTAAAGCACTCAGTTGAATACCTGAATCTTGCTCCATCGCACTTAACACATCTTTGGTTTGATAAGCCAAAGATTCTAAAGTAGCACGGATCAAATGCGATTTCCTAGTCCCTCGCGTTAAGCCGAAGATCGCCCCTCTAGCGTACATATCCCAATAAGGCGCACCTAAGCCTGCGAAGGCCGGTACTACATATACACCATCCGTATCGGCTACTTTCATGGCAAAGTATTCACTATCAGGTGCAGCATCTAAAATGCGTAAACCATCTCGCAGCCACTGGATCGCCGCTCCGGCAATGAACACACTACCCTCTAAAGCGTAGGTGACTTTACCGTCTAAACCCCAAGCCAAAGTTGTGAGCAAGCCGTTTTCAGAACGGATCATTTTATCACCCGTGTTCATCAGCATGAAACAACCCGTACCATAAGTGTTTTTTGCCATGCCCGGCGCGAAACAAGCCTGCCCGAACAAAGCCGCCTGCTGATCCCCCGCCACCCCGCGAATAGGAATGGCAGCACCGAACAAATTCGCTGCCGTTTCTCCAAAATCCCCGCTCGACATCCGCACATCAGGCAGTAAGCTCTGAGGTACATCCAGAACTTTCAGCATGTCCGCATCCCAGTCCAAAGTACCTATATTATAAAGTAAGGTTCTAGACGCATTAGAATAGTCGGTCGCATGCACTTTACCTCCGGTCAGCTTCCAGATCAACCAAGTGTCGATCGTTCCGAATAAGAGATCGCCTTTTTCCGCTTTTTCTCTCGCACCTTCCACTTCATCCAGCATCCACTTCACCTTCGTGCCTGAGAAATAAGCATCGATCACCAAACCCGTATGTTGGCGCACATGATCCGTCCAACCATCCGCGGTCAATTGATCGCAGATCCCCGCCGTTCTACGATCCTGCCAAACGATCGCATTGTGAATCGGTCTGCCCGTATGCCGGTCCCAGATCACCGTCGTTTCCCGCTGGTTAGTGATCCCGATCGCCGAGATCTCTTCCGCCTGCACGCCATTATCACGTAAAACCGCCTGTGCCACGCTCAACTGCGTCTGCCAGATCTCATTCGCATCATGCTCCACCCAACCCGCTTGCGGGTAGATCTGCGTGAACTCCTGTTGCGACACGCCCGCGATCTTGCCATCTTGGTCAAATAAAATGGCCCGCGAACTCGTTGTTCCTTGGTCTAAAGCCAGCACGAATTTTTTCATGGTCTGTAAAGAGGTTAAAGGGTGATCAGGTTGATGTACACAAAGCGTCAAAGTTAAAATTTTCTTTTCATCAGGCTGCGTGCCCGCAATAAAAGGCTGTGTAACTTCGCTGGAAAATAGGGTAGAGCAAATTCATGAATTTGCTCTACGGCAAGGTCTCGGGTACATAAAAACACAGCCTTTCACTGCGCCCACCGGGCTATCCGTTCCTACAAAATGGGCTATCTGGGGGTTCGTTGCTCTACTTGGCGGTGGCTACCTCTGGGCCGCCCCCGCCAAGCAGGCACTCACGCCCCATCTATCCCATTTAGTACCACTCCTATCCCTCGCAGAAGATCCTCCATGCAAGCATAAAAGCCATGAATCGCAAAAAAAGACCTCTGAACGACAAAATGATACTACCAATACGCCTTTATCTCTTTTAGCGTGTTTCTGTAAGTCTGCTCTTTTTATTAACTTTGGCTTAGCATCGATAGTCGTTTGTATTTTACTCAAGTCCATCCCCCTGTCGCATTATCACAGGTTTATTTGTAGTTGTTTGTGGATCTCCTGTGTGATTCTTAGATAATGCGCTCTGAAATGGCTTAAAATATCGAATGCTTTCCTCCTGACCATCTCCAATTTTCACATAGCATATTAACTTGAGCCTCTTTGATTTAGTAAGCTTTATGCTGGTGGTGAAAAAAAAAGAAGGTTATTGCAATAAAATTACAGCGGTCTGCGTTTTAAGGCCTGCGTATGTATCTTAAACAAGAGTTTATACCATATACCCGAAAGCTCATCATAGGTGCTTTCTGCTTGTTTTTGTCTCCAATGCTTTGGGGGCAACAAGCCATGCAGTTATCGCAGTATATGCATAACCAGTTCGCGATCAACCCGGCAATGGTCGGTAGCAGCGGAGAATTAGATATGACAGCGGCTGTAAGAGGGCAATGGCTCGGCTTGGAAGGACGCCCTTTCTCCCAAACCTTCACCGCTCAAATGCCCGTTCCTCTTTTAAAAGGAGGTTGGGGCTTGTCTGTTAGCAATGATATGCTGGGCGCGCAACGCGATACTCGTGTTAACTTAGCTTATGCTTATCATCTTTCTTTAGGAGCGAAGCAACGGCTCAGCTTTGGTGCACAAGCGGGTATAGCGCAAAGTGGCTTACGTGGTGACTTACTCATCACACCTGATGGCAGTTATGCCGACGGCGCCATTGATCATCAAGATGATGCGCTGCCTTTTAATACTGCTAATGCGATAGCTCCTTTGTTGGCGGTCGGTGCGCATCTGCAACTCCAATCTTTAAGTATTGGCTTAAGTGCGCAACAGCTGATGTTCAGTAGCTTGAGTTTCCCATCCAGCAGCAGTGATATCGCACAACAATTAAGCCCTCAATTGAATGTTGCCTTAGCGTACGCACTATCTCTTTCCAGTAGCTTGGCACTAACGCCCCGCTTATTGGCGAAAAGCGATCTGAAGCAAATGCAACTAGATGCGAGTGTAATGCTGACCATCGATCAACGCTGGTATGCTGGTGTTGGGTTCAGAGGGTATAATGCGAATACCATCGATGCGATCATGGCATATGTCGGAGCGCATCTTAATGAGAAAACATTCCTTGGTTATTCTTACGATATAGGCCTTTCCGGTCTGAATGATCATCATGCGGGTTCACATGAATTGGTGTTCAAATACACCATCAGAAATCTGCTGAGCGTGAAGAGCGGTAAAGTGAGGTATAATCCGAGGTTCTTATAATGACAAAATGACAAGCTGTTTTACAGTTCAGCCATTGTCAACTATTGACAAAAACGTCTGATCTGAGTGCTTGACTTTTTTTTAACTTTTTTGAGGGTCGGGATCTGTAACGAAAACGCGCCTTTAAAGCATATATACACGTTATGTGTTATTGACTTGTTTGCTTGTCCGAAGCAAGGCTTTAAAGGGGTTTTAGGTGGATTTTGCTGGTTTGACAGTAATCTGAACTACACATTAGGTCATTTTCCTTGTGTTTTTGGTTACAATGGCAAAAAAAACTACTTTTACAGACCTTCCCTAATAATGCAGAATAACATATAAGCTTCTTATAAAAATGTGTCCTATGAAACAATTAAAATTAGGCTACTTATGCCTTATCGGTATGATGGTCCTTCTTGCTGGATGCTCCTCTGGTGGTCCTACAGGTGGATTGGGTAACGGCCAGTTGCAAGGGGTCGCGGAACGCCCAACCTGGGACAATATCACGCCACAAGGCATGACCTACATTCCTTCAGGTACCTTCCATGCTGGTCCAAGTGATCAGGACGTTAACCATACTTTGCAACAGCGAAGTAAATCAAAGTCTATCCAGGGTTTCTTCATGGATGAGACAGAGATCACTAACAATGAGTATCGTCAGTTCGTGAACTACGTTCGCGATTCTATCGCTCACGAAAAATTGGGTCACTTCGTTGAAGACGAAGAGAACGGTGGTCAGAAAATCGACTGGACGTATGAGATCGACTGGTCTAATGAGTCGGAAGATGCGGCTACATTAGATGAAATGTACTATTCTGGTGACGACCAATTCTGGGGTCAGAAAGAATTAGATGCGAACAAATTGATCTATGCGCACGAATGGTACGATTGGAAAGCGGCTTCTGGTCGTTTAGCTCGTAACGATAACTCTCGTTCTGAGTTCATCCGCCGTGAAGAGACGAACATCTACCCGGATACCTTATGCTGGGTACACGACTTCTCTTACTCTTATAACGAGCCAATGACTCGTAACTATTTCTCTCACCCTGCTTTTGATGATTATCCAGTAGTAGGTGTGGATTGGGAGCAAGCAAACGCTTTCTGCGCTTGGAGAACTAAGCTTTGGAGAGATTACGCTTCTGAGAATGGTGAAACCATGGGTGAAGAATTCCGTTTGCCTTTCGAGCACGAGTGGGAATATGCCGCGCGTGGTGGTCTGGAAAACGCACCTTACCCTTGGGGTGGTCCTTACGTACGTAACCGCAAAGGTTGTTTGTTAGCGAACTTTAAGCCTGGTCGTGGTAACTACCCTGAAGATGGTGGTTTCTATACTGTACGTGCCGACTCTTACCACCCGAATGACTACGGTTTATACTGTATGTCTGGTAATGTTGCGGAGTGGACTTCTACTGCCTTCTTCGAAAATGCTTATTCTTTCGATCATGACATGAACCCTGATATTCGCTTTGACACGGGTGAGGAAGACCCTGCTACAATGCGTCGTAAGGTGATTCGTGGTGGATCTTGGAAAGACATCGCATACTATATCCAAACGGGTACTCGTCACTGGGAATACCAAGACACTTCTAAGTCGTACATTGGTTTCCGTTGTGCATTGACCTTCTTAGGTCGCTCTATTGATGATGAATTCTAAATCGGTGTGACCGAAGAGCATACAAAATCATCATTTTTATTTGACTTGATTTTATTGGATGAGGGGAGTCGCGGACGACCACCAATCTGCCGCGACTTCAGGCATCCTTTTCAATATGATATTTCTTTTTATTTAGTTTAACATCTTAAAATCTGACAAACTATGGCAATTTGGCATGCAGGATGGTTTAAGTACCTAAAAAACCTTTTCATTGGTATGGGTGCGGCGGCTATCATCATCGGTGCTTTGTACAAAATCATGCACTGGCCAGGTGCGAATGAGATCTTGATCATCGCGATGATTTTCGAGGCTTCTATTTTCGCATTACAAGCAATCCTTCCACCACACAAAGATTACTACTGGGAAAAATTATACCCAGGATTGGACAAGTACAATGCTAAAGTAACTGCATTGTCTCCTGAGATCTCTGGTGGTGGTGACGCTACTGCACAATTGGATAGCGCTTTGGAAAAAGCGAACATCAACAAAAACTTGATTGATAGCTTAGGCGGTCACTTGAACTCTTTAAGCAACAACTTGGGTTCTTTAACTGAAGTTACTGGTGCTGCGGGTGTAACGAGTGAGTATACCACTCAGGCTAAAGCGGCAGCTGAAGCTTTAGGTAAAGTGAAAGTAGCTTATCAAAACGCAGCTGATGTAGCTGGAGATTTAGCGGTAGCTTCTGAAAACACACGTAAGTACCAAGAGCAAGTACAAGCGGTTTCTAAAAACCTAGCTGCTTTGAACGCGGTTTACGAATTAGAGCTTCAAGACACGAATAACCACTTGAAAGCAATGAACAAGTTCTACGGTAACTTGACCAATGCGATCGAGAACTTGAACGAGTCTGTTGAGGATACTAAGAAGTACCGTGAGCAAATGTCTCACTTGGCACGTAACTTATCTACATTGAATAACATCTACGGAAACATGCTTTCTGCGATGTCAATGGGGGCTAAGACGAAGTAATTACTCGGTTGATGATCACTTAGCAATAAGTGACAACTGATTTATTGTTTAACCTATAAAAGAGTAATTACTCATGTCTATACCCAAGGAACCCCGGCAGCAGATGATCAACGTGATGTATCTGGTGTTGATCGCCCTTTTGGCGATGAACGTGTCGGCGGAAATTCTAAATGCATTTAAAATTGTAGATAAAGGGATTTCGAACTCTAACTCTTCATTGACCGATAAAACGAACTTGACCATGGAGTCGTTCGAAAAGGCGATCGAGAAGAATAAGAGAGGAAAGCCACTATTGGACGCAGCTTCTAAAGTTCGTCCTATCACAGAAGAATTCACCGCTTATGTGGATGAATTATACAACTACATGATCGAGCAGTCTGGAACAGATGAAGAAACTGGTGATCCTAATTATGGTTACTTGAAGAAGTTAGATGATCAGGACACACCTACTCGTATTTTAGTACTCGGTGAAAACGAAACAGAAGCTTACGATGGTAAAGCTTTTGAGTTGGAACAAAAAATCAACGAGTGTAAAGACAAGTACTTAGCAGTATTCCAAGAAGTGATCGATAAAGGTGGATTACAAGCGGATCAGAAGAAAACGCTTTCTACTTTGAAAGAACAATTAGCGGAAGATCTGCCATTAAGCGCACCTGCTCCACCTGAAGATTCTGATAAGAAAGATTGGGCGACTTACAACTTCTACCAAGTTCCTATCTTACCTGTATTGACTTTAATGAACCAGTTTAAAAACAACGCACATGCATCTGAAGCAATGGTTGTTGATAAACTGTTCAGTATGGTAGGTGAGAAAGTTGAGATCTATGACAAGTTGAAAGCGCAAGTTGTACCAGTAAATGGTACTACCTTATTACAAGGTGAGGAGTTCGTTGCTGATATCTTTGTTGCTGCAACAAGCTCTCAGTCTAAGCCTTCGATTTCTGTTAATGGTCAGTCTTTACCAGTTAAAGATGGTATCGCTACCTACAAAACAAAAGCTGCTGCTACAGGTAAGAAAACAATCACTGCTTCTGTTCGAGTTAAGGATGGTTTCGGTGATATGAAGACCTTATCTGAAAAATTAGAGTACAACGTTATTGCTCGTCCGGATCACGTACCTGTGGTTTCTGCGGACAAGATGAACGTATTCTACATTGGTGTTGATAACCCGATTTCTGCTTCTATCACAGGTGTTCGTTCTGATAAGACGAATGTGAGCATCTCTGGTGGTGGTGGTACGGTTAATTCAAAAGGTGCGGGTAAATACACCGTACGTGTAACTTCTCCTGGTAAAGCAAGTGTTAACTTGTCTGGTAAAGCTAAAGATGGTTCTCCTGTGAATGGTTCTATGGAATTCCGTGTGAAGTACATCCCGGATCCAGTTCCTGAAGTAGGTGGTAAGCAAGGTGGTAAGATGGGTACTGGTGAGTGGAAAGCACAAGATGGTGTGATCGCTCGCTTGAAGGATTTCGAATTTGATGCTCGTTTCAATGTTACAGGTTTCGAAATGACTTGTGCGGAGCGTAATGCCGACCTTCTTACCTGTGTGAACAGCGGTGCGAAGTTCAATAGCAAGTGTCGTAACTTGGTGAACAGAGCTAAAGTTGGTGCGATCTACTACATTGATAATATTAAAGCGAAAGGTCCTGATGGTAAGACGCGTACTTTGCCTACCATCTCTTTCAAGATTCGCTAATCTTTTGGTGTATTCTTTAGTCGAACAGTTTACGCACTGTTCCTGATAAGAATAAGCCCGATACCTAGGGTTCTTTTTAGGATTTAATGGTGTCAACAGAATCGTTTCGGGAAGTTGAATAAGACTTCTCGAAACGATTTTTTATCTAAAATATCAGCACTTCTTTTCCGCTGTTCGCTATACGACACAATATGTGAACTAATATCAGCGTTGAAAAGAAAGTGTTTAGAAATATCGAAAACAGTTGCTTAAATTAGCAGAACTGTTTTCAAGCTTTCCCCAAGCTCATAGCATAGCTTCCAAATACGAGCTTCTGGTCAAGCCTAGATGATGAAGACATACATATGGCTTGTTCTCTCGTCAGTGGAAAAAGTAATTAAGTTCCTAAAAAAATCCGTATATGAAACGTTTACTCTTAATGTTCGCTGCTGTGCTGCTATTCGCACTAGTGGTTGATCAGAGCGCATATGCCCAAAAAGAGGGCTATGGCAACGAAACTGGGGGAGGTGAGCCTAATGAGGCAGCCTCTGATTCCATTCCCGCTGCTCGTGATGGTGTTTACGACAAAATCTCTACTAAAGAGAAGCAAATTTTGGCGTATGACCACTTACGTGAAGCCGATATCTTTTGGCAAAAGCGTATCTGGCGTGTGATCGATACCCGTCAGAAATTGAACCACCCGTTCACCTATCCTGAAATGCCTTTTATCAGTGTTCTACTAAAGATCGTTGAAGAAGAGGATGTTCGTGTTTACATGGACGATTACTTTAAGGAAGGAATGACCTTGTCCGAGGTAGAGTCTCAATTAGGATCCGTAGATACGATCAGAACGATCGACATGGATACCTATGAGGAAATCACTAAAGTTGTTAAAAACGACTTTAACTGGATGTCTGTTACCAAATTCCGTTTAAAGGAAGACTGGGTATTTGATGAAGAGACATCTACAATGCTTTGTCGTATCATCGGTATCGCACCTATCATGGATGTATATGATGATAACGATAACTATCGTGGTCAGAAAGCGATGTTCTGGGCGTACTACCCTGACTTCCGCGATTACCTGATCAAGTATGAGACGTTCAACCCACATAATGATGCGATCAAGATGACCTGGGAAGACATCTTCGAAATGCGTTATTTCAGTAGCTACATCATGAAAGAAGCGAATATGCAAGATCGCCGAATCAAAGATTATGCAACGGGTAAAGATGCCTTATTCGAAAGTGATAGAATTAAAGAAGAAATTTTCTTGAAAGAGCACGACCTTTGGTCTTACTAAGACCAGAGTGCTGTTGTTCTGAACAGTTATATTGATATACACCTGATGCCCAAAGTTATGTTCGCTTTGGCTGTAGGTATGAAAAAGGCTGACGCATTGCGTCAGCCTTTTTTGTTTTTCTACGCTAAAAAATGTGAAATCTACATACTAATTGCCAACTACTGGCCGTTATATATATAGTTGATTTGAACAGATAGACAATTCAAATCCAATAGAAAAAGTAGTTTTTCCACTTACTACTTTTGTTTCGTATATCCCTTTTTTGTTGGCCATATTCCTTTTAGAATGTCTTTGATATTCTACTGGAAGAGGTGTATCAACTGCTTACTCATTACATCAGTTCAGTTTCAGTCACTAAATAGCTGCATATAGCACATAACACTTACTTTTTTCAATATTCATTAATGGTCCTTTAGAGCTTTTAGAGGAATATTTAATCCTTAAACACGCTCTTAGCGCTTAAGACCTCTGATCCATTGTTTTATACAAGGTCTGAGTAGCATGATACGGATTGTAAAAGTAAAGTGCAGTATGAGAAATTGGAGTAAGATGTTCGCCGCGACTTTATTCTGTGTATGCTTATTGATCGTATATACAGCAGATGCGTATAGCCAGCCAGCAACAGCGATAGGAACAGGAACAGATGTATATGCGAATTCTGGAGGTGGTGAGTCATATGCGATAGACGATGACGCTAAAAAGAATCAATTACGTCGGTCAAACGAAAGCTATGCCCCTGAAACCCCCGCTGGTCCAGCAGATACAGTAGACGAAACCCCATTTAATCCGGAAGCACCAGCGAGGGATGGCATCTTTGATAAGATTTCGACCAAAGAGAAAATTCCTTTGGCTTATGATCATATACGTGAAGCAGATGTTTTCTGGCAAAAACGGGTATGGCGTGTAGTAGATACCCGTCAAAAGATGAATCACTACTTCATGCAGCCGGAGCAACCCTTGATTCAGGTGTTTTTGGATATCATAGAGCAGAACCCCGGAATCGGTATCTATATGGATGATAAATTCAAAGAAGGCTTGAGCCGGGCGGATCTGGAAAGCAGCTTAGGTACACAAGATACCATTGAAAAGATTGACTTGGATACCTATGAAACGGTTAAAGTAGTGGTGAATAATGAGCTGGACTGGACGGCTGTCACCAAATTCCGCATCAAGGAGGATTGGGTGTTTGATGAAGAAAGCTCGAGGATGGTGGTACGTATTCTAGGCATAGCCCCGATCATGGAGGTATATGACGAGAATGATAATTACCGCGGACAGAAGGCTTTGTTCTGGGCTTATTATCCCGACTTCAGAAAACACTTAGCGCATTATGAAACATTTAACCCGCATAATGATGCGATCAGAATGACTTGGGATGATGCTTTTGAAATGCGGATGTTCAGCAGCTTCATCATGAAGGAAAGCAATATGCAAGATCGTAGGATCAAGGATTATGCGACAGGCAAAGACGCACTTTTTGAAAGTGAGCGTATTAAAGAAGAAATCTTTTTAAAAGAGCATGACCTATGGTCGTATTAAGTACCCGGACAAAATAATCGTTGCTTCTGACTTGCTCTTTTAGCCGTATCCTGCGTTATGAAAAGCCTCATTTAGCTCTGCTATATCTCGTTTTTCATGCCTTGGCTACAACTAAAATAGCTGCCCCATAAGCTATACGCTTACTTTTGTCCAGGTACTTAACCTTAGCGGCTATAAGCTGGTTGGTTTCGATATTCAAGAAGTCGTAATGCAATCAGATTTCGATAATAATTGTCTTCTCTTTATATAGGCTTTTGATTCTGAGAGTAAAACGATATCCAATAGATAGATGCCCTTTCCTTTAGTATACGACATGTTTAAATAGTCGAATCTATCTTTTGTTTGTTGATCAGTACTTTCGTTTCAAGACTGTGAAGCCGCCTGTTCATTAACAGGTGGCTTTTTTATTTTGTGTTCCTTCAAGTACATAAGTGTTTGTGCGAGGGATAGGAGTGGTAATGAAGCCGCTGAATGCGCCCTGTTTGGCGGCGTAAAAAGGCGGCCCAGAGGTAGCCATTTTTACGCCTGCCAAACAGCAGCAGGCAGGGGCTGAATTTTAACGGATAGCCCGGTGCCCGCAGTAAAAAGGGGAATACCCTGTAGAGACGCCCTACACGGGCGTCTATTGTGCCGCATCAACAATATTAATGAACGAAAGCAAAAGCCCCCTTTTTATTGCGGGCACGCACCCAATAAATCAACAAGAACAATAAAACCAAATCATAGCATGAGTTACTATTTCACCGAAGATCATGAGTTATTTCGCAGCAGTTTGCGCGATTTTTTTCAGCGCGAAGTAGCACCGAATATTGACCAATGGGAGGAAGAGCGAAAAACGCCTCGCCACATCTGGAAGCAGATGGGGGATATGGGTTTTTTAGGCTTGGGATACCCGGAGGAGTACGGCGGTTCTAATTTAGATTTCTTTTACGATGTGGTGTTTTGCGAAGAGATATCGAAGCTGTATTCTGGCGGTTTCGCGATCACCCAATTGGTCGTGCAGTACATGGCGGGGACTTATGTGATGAAGCACGGTTCTGATGTGTTGAAGCAAAAGTATTTACCCGGAATCATTAGCGGGGATTTGATCTGTAGTATCGGGATCAGTGAGCCGGGAGCGGGTTCTGATGTGGCGAATATTCAGACCACGGCCACTCGTGTGGGCGATCATTACATTGTGAATGGATCGAAGACTTTCATTACGAATGGGGTATACGGGGATTTCATTGTTACCGTTGTGAAGACAGACCCCAAAGCAGGTGCCGCAGGGGTGAGTCTATTGGTGATCGACCGTAATGCGGAAGGGGTATCTGCCCGTAAATTGAAAAAACTGGGCTGGCATTCTTCAGATACGGCGGAACTGTCTTTTGATGAGGTGAAAGTACCTGTTGAGAACTTAGTAGGACACGAAGGACAAGGTTTTTACTACTTAATGGGTGGTTTACAGTTGGAGCGTTTGGTAGCAGGTATTAGCGGTTACTCCGGCTGTGAGTCGATTCTGCAATACAGCATGCAGTATATGTCGGAAAGAGCCGCCTTTGGCAGACCGATCAATAAGTTTCAGGTATTGCGTCATAGAGTAGCGCAATTGGCAAGTGAGATAGAAGCGACCAAGCAGTTCGTGCTGCACTGTTGTAGAATGCACAATGACGGGCATTATGCGGTGAAAGAATCATCTATGGCGAAGTTGCTGGCAACCGAATTATCTGATAAATGTGCTTACCAGTGCTTGCAGTTTTTTGGTGGCTACGGCTTTATGGAAGAGTACAAAGTGGCGCGTATGTTCCGCGATAGTAGAGTGGGAACGATCGGTGCGGGTACATCAGAGATCATGCGAGAGATCATCGCGAAAATGGTGATCGATGATGTGTCTTATAAGGCAGCCGCAACGCCTGCGAATAGACCAGCTGCACCAAGACCAAAACCAAAACCAGATGCGCGAGCAGCAAGCTCCCAAGTACGACAGTCGCCAGCAAGCAGAGGCATGAACCCGCCTGAAGCACAAGCGGATGCGCCAATGCAAACGTCGCAAATGGATATGGGACGTATGCTTGCGGGCATACAGATCAAAGCCAGTAGTATGGACCCTTTAGGCAATACGCTTAAACTGGATATGGGCGGTGAACAGCTCTTTATTGATGGTAAGGGGGATACGAATGAAGTAAGCTTGGAGGATGCCGCTGCTGACTGTACGGTGAGCTTAGCGCCAGATGATTTTCAAGCCTTAATGCAAGGAGATCTGAACCCGATGACGGCTTTTATGAGTGGTAAGATCAAGATCAAAGGGGATATGGGTGTTGCGATGAAATTACAGCACCTGTTCAGTTAATTTTAGTGATCCTGATGTATTACTTTAAAGAAGAACACCAGCTATTCCGTGCCAGCTTACGTGACTTTTTAAAAGCAGAAGTGCTGCCTCATCTCAACGAATGGGAGGAGGTAGGACAACTGCCTAAAACTATTTTCCAACGCTTTGGGGAGATGGGCTATTTCGGTCTGCGCTACCCAGAGCAATACGGTGGTTCAGCTGCCGACATTTGGTACACGGTCGTATTGATGGAGGAACTGTCGAAGGTCAATTCAGGCGGTTTCGGGGCATCTATAGGTGCGCATCCCTTTCTTGCCTTGACGCACATTTATGCGGTGGGGACCGAAGCACAAAAAGCGCATTATCTACAAAAGGGAATTGCTGGTGAACTGATCGGTGGTTTAGCGATCACCGAGCCTTTCGGTGGTTCTGATGTAGGTGCGATGCGCACAACGGCTGAACGAGTAGGGGATCATTACATCGTCAATGGTTCCAAAACTTTCATCACCAATGGCGTGAGTAGCGACTATTTAGTGGTGGCCGTTAAAACCAATACCGCAGCCAAACATGCGGGCATCAGTCTGCTGATCATTGACCGGGATTCGGCGGGGTTCCGTGCCAGACCACTCAAAAAACTGGGCTGGCATGCCTCTGATACGGGCGAGATCTCTTTTGATGAAGTGAAAGTGCCAGTAAGGAATTTACTGGGTGCCGAAGGACAAGGTTTTCTATACATCATGCAGCAGTTCGTCTTAGAGCGTTTGTTCTTAGCCAATGGCGCGATAGCCGCATCAGATCATGCGCTGGAATACACTTTACAGTATATGTCAGAACGATCCGCTTTCGGCCGACCGATCAATAAGTTTCAGGTATTGCGACATAAGATCGCGCAATTGGCATCGGAAGTGGAGCGTACGAAGTACTTCATTTACCACCTCTGGGAGCGTTTTGAAAAAGGAGACTACATTGTAAAAGAAGCCTCTATGGCTAAATTATTAGGTACGCAATTGAGTGATCGGGTCATGTATGATTGCCTCCAATGTTTCGGCGGCTATGGCTTTATGGAAGACTACCCGATGGCGAGAATGTTCCGCGATTCTCGCTTGGGAACCATCGGCGGTGGCACATCAGAAATCATGTGCGAGATCATTGCGAAAATGCTGATAGATGGCAAGGGCTATTAGCGGGTAAAACAAGCAATTTTTTGTAATATTACAGCTCGCAAATCCATGCTATGAAAATCACTATTACTACACAGGACATTAGAGAGCGTTTATCCTTAGGAGAGTTAGACACGGCTATTGAATGGGTCTTGGCTTTGGCAAGTGCTTCAGGCGGTCGTCGCCCCAGCAATGATGCCAGCTTATTATCCGCTCGCTTCCATTCCAATGAAAGAAATAATGCTCAAGGCACTTTAGGACATGAGTACTACCGCATGGAGCAGGCGCGTATTCGCCATGCCATGCAGTCTTTATTAGATGATCTGGATCGGGATTATGTAGGTTTGAGTATTGAGGTGGAGGCACCTAAAAAAGCTGAGCCGATCACAACAACTCCTGCTGCCGATGGGAACACAGCTAATGGGAATGGTGCGGCGGCGGCGGCTGAATCAAATGTTGAGGAGGGGAAGAAGAAGATATTGTTCATGAGTTCAAGTCCAACAAATCAAGCTAGATTACAGGTGGATGTTGAATATAATGCAATCAATGATGAGCTGAGAGGTAATCAATACTATGAACTGTTAAAACCGATTTTAGCTTCTAAGGGGAAATATATAATTAGAGCCTT
>JAHDGT010000513.1 GCA_020631675.1 Bacteroidota bacterium | reverse complement strand
TTGAAAAGTACGGGGCGAAAAAAAGCTGAAGTATTCAGGATCAATGACTTAGGGGCAAGGTCGAAAAAATAACTTTATACTATCTCAGTAAGAAGATGTATTGACGTGGTATTATTTAGGCACCATATTAGGATCTAATAAGTTGTAGAACTCGTTCAGTTTCGGCAAAATGATGATGCGTGTTCTACGATTCATTTGCCTTCCCTCAAAGGTTTCGTTGCTGGCTAAGGTGTTGTATTCCCCTCTACCCGCAGCGATCAAACGGTTAGGATCCACACCATGATCACTTTGTAAAGAGCGGACAACAGAGGTAGAGCGTTTCACACTAAGGTCCCAATTATCTGTTACGCAACTGGAGTTCATGGGGACATTATCCGTATAACCCTCAACCATCACTTCCAGATTAGGGCGTGATTCGATGATCTTGGCTATCTTACCAAGTACCTCACGCGATCTCGGGGTAAGCAAATGACTACCACTCTGGAACAGCATCTTATCCGATAAATTCACGAAGACAACCGTCTTGTCTACCTCGATCGTAATGTCTTGATCATCCAGCCCCTGCTGAAGCACGCCTTTTAAATTGACCGCCAAAGCCAAATTGATAGAATCTGCCTTTGTTTTGGCATTTTGAAGCATTCTGATGTACTTCTCCTTTTTTGAAAGCTGATCCAAAGTCTCTTTGATATTGTCATTCGCTTTCTGAGAAAGGACTGTCAGGTCACCTACTTGTTCTACTGTCTTGTCTCGGAACTGGCGCATATCCTCTACCTGAGCTTTATAGTCGCCGATCTGTTCTTGACGGATATCCAACTCTTTGTTGGTCGCACTTAACTCTTCCATCAACTCTTCCACTCTCATTTCCGAAGCATTCAATTTTCGTTTTAACAGCGATAAATTCTCTCCGCATTTGCCAAGATCTTTATTCGCCAGCTCCAACTCGTACTCCAAATTCTGTACTTGCTTTTTCGCGGCACAAGATGGCAAGGAGAACACAATGCCTAAACAAACTATAACCAAAACGATTTGCTTCATAAACCAATGATATTTTAAGAGAATAGTGATACGAAAAGGTGATTTTACTAAAGTGAAAATCACAAACGCAAGATAAAGAAATACTAACAAGATTCTACCCCTACCGTAGAAGAAGAGAATATATATTCTTTCTCCTAACGGTTCTCACTTCTTCTTTGTTGTCTATTAGCTTTTGTACTTTTGCAGCAAAACAGAAATCATGCGCACCAAAGAAGAGATCATAGCCAATTGGCTACCTAGATATACAGGCTTAGAGATAGAAAAATTCGGTAAGTACATCCTACTCACTAATTTCATGAATTATGTAGAGCTTTTCGCTGAAAAGCACGGGGTGGAGGTAATAGGCAGAAAAAAGGCAATGCCTTGTGCTACATCCGATAACATTACCATCATCAATTTTCAAATGGGAAGCCCTAATGCGGCGACCATCATTGACCTACTGAGTGCGATCGACCCTAAAGCCATTCTTTTTCTCGGAAAGTGTGGTGGCTTGAAGCGTAAAAACAACTTAGGAGATTGGATTCTACCGATCGCTGCGATTCGTGGTGAGGGTACCAGTAATGACTATGCTCGTCCGGAAGTGCCTGCATTGCCAGCTTTCGCCTTGCAAAAAGCGATATCTACTACGATTCGGGATTGGGGATACGATTATTGGACGGGTACGGTATATACGACTAACCGTAGGGTATGGGAGCACGATGAGAAATTCAAAGACTATCTACGTGAAGTAAGAGCCATGGCCATTGATATGGAAACGGCTACTGTTTTCACTGTAGCTTTCGCGAATCAAATTCCTGCGGGAGCACTCTTATTGGTATCTGACAGACCCATGATCCCAGAAGGTGTGAAAACCTCCAAAAGCGATAAAAAAGTTACCACCGAATTCGTTCAGTTACATCTGGATATAGGTATAGAGTCCCTTCAGAAATTGATTGACAATAACCTTACGGTAAAACACTTACTGTTCTGATTTCAGCTGCCGTCAGCCCATGAATTTCCAAGAGATCAACAAACAACTGGACAAGCGGGAATACAAGCCTGTTTACTTCTTACAAGGGGAGGAGAGCTGGTTCATAGACCAGATCGCAGCTCGTATAGAACAAGAAGTATTGAGTGATGCCGAAAAAGGATTCAATCAGATCATCCTTTATGGTAAAGATGTTGATGTGCCTACAGTGATCAATACGGCTAAAAGGTATCCGATGATGGCACCTTATCAGGTCGTTGTTGTTAGAGAGGCGCAACAGGTGAAAGACTGGAAGCCACTATTATCTTACGTTGAAAATCCTTTGAGCAGTACGGTTTTAGTGATTTTATACAAAAAGAAAACGGTTGCCTCTTCAACCAAATTAGGTAAGGCGATCAGCAAAAAGGGAGTTTTATTCACTGCCAAGAAAATGTATGAGAATCAGGTAAGCACCTGGGTGGGGCAGTATGTTAGAGGGAAAGGCTATAAAATATCAGAGGATGCCAAGCAGTTGTTGATAAATCATTTGGGTACATCATTATCCAAAATATCCAATGAGTTGGATAAATGTTTTCTGAACTTAGTAGCCAAGTCTAACATAACAAAAGAAATAGTAGCTGATCAAATAGGAGTGCATCGTTCTCATAATGTATTTGAATTACAGAAAGCGATCGCTCAGAAAGACGTTACAAAAGTATTCCAAATCGCGAATCATTTTGCTAGTAACCCGAAGTCCGCCCCACTTGTTATGTTGATCGCGACATTATATCGTTTCTTTTCCAAGCAATTGATCTTTCTACAAAACCAGCAAATGCCTGAAGCTGCCTTGGTGAAAAAAATGGGGGTTCGCGGAGGTTGGGCCTTAAAAGACCACAGGGCGGCGGCCAGAAAGTATCATGCGCAGCAAATACAACGTGCCATTGTATTACTTTATGAATATGATCTGAAGTCAAAAGGCTGGAATAATCCCAA
>JAHDGT010000028.1 GCA_020631675.1 Bacteroidota bacterium | reverse complement strand
TGAAAACAGCGGCTAAATCTTAACCGATGTTCACGATTTTGAAACCAGTAGCAGCTAAACCGCTAGAAACAGAGTTTAAGTACTCTTTAACGGTTTGCTTGTTATTTTTCACGAAAGCTTGGTTCACCAAAGTATTGTCTTTGAAGTAACGCTTCAATTTACCTTGCGCGATACGCTCTAACATATTTTCTGGCTTACCTTCCTGGCGTGCTTGCTCCATACCGATCTCTAATTCTTTATCGATAACGGATTGTGGAACGCTGGTCTCGTCTAAAGCAACAGGACGCATAGCAGCGCACTGCATAGCTACGTCTCTACCTGCTGCAACGATCTCATCAGTAGACGCTTGGTTCATAGCTACTAAAACACCGATTTTCTTATTAGAATGGATGTAAGAAACAACCGATGCACCTTCTACCAATGCGTACTCAACGATATCAAGCTTCTCTCCGATTTTACCAACTTGCTCTGTGATATTGTCGGCAATGCTTGCACCATTCGCCATAGGCAAAGCCATTAAAGCCGCCTTATCAGCAGGGCAGTTCGCCATTGCGATATCAGCGATTTCAGTTGCGAAAGCTACGAAATCTTCATTTTTAGCAACGAAGTCTGTTTCACAACCCAAAGCTGAAATGATCGCTTTAGTCTTATCAGCACTTACTCTTGCAATAGTCACCCCTTCGGTAGTATCGCGGTCGGCACGCTTAGCAGCTACTTTCTGACCTTTCTTACGAAGGTACTCGATAGCAGCTTCGAAATCACCACCTGCCTCAACTAAGGCTTTCTTACAATCCATCATTCCTGCGCCAGTCATCTTACGCAGTTTATTTACTTCCGATGCGGAAATTTTAACAGCACTCATGTTATATGAATTTTAAAGAATCGTCAATGTAATGTTAAGTGGCTTACCGTTGAAAACAAACAATGACATCTTTTGACTAGTGCGATTTGATATCGCCTGATCAAAGGATGTCATTGCGTTTTTTGAACGAACGGTATGCCGGTCTAAATAAAAAGTCGGCAAAAGAATTGGATCCCGATAGGATTATTCTTCGTTCTTGCTTTCTTCTTTTGGTGCTTCGGTCACCTCTGGAGCCGGAGCGGATTGCTCTGGCGTAGACTCGTTATTGTTGTTGGTATTCTCACCACCTTGACGACGGCGACGAGTACCTGAAGCACGCTTACGGCGTGGTGCGTCATTCTCACCATCACCTCCTTGGTCACCACCTGAAGAAGCATTAGCCAGTTTATCTTGCTCACGCTCTTTCAAGCCTTCTTTGATCGCTTCTGTTAAATAGTTAACGATCAATGCTACAGACTTAGAAGCATCGTCATTCGCAGGGATAGGTGCGTCTACTTTAGTAGGGTCGCAGTTGGTATCAACCATAGCGATGGTCTGAATACCTAACTTCTTCGCCTCTTTCAATGCGATGTGTTCATGAACGATATCCACTAAGAATAAAGCAGAAGGCAAGCGGTTCATATTGGCGATACCACCAAGTACACGCTCTAGTTTACGGCCTTCGCGCTCCAGCATCAAACGCTCTTTCTTCACTAATCCTTTAGCACCATCGTTCAAAGTCTTGTCGATGGTCTGCATCTTCTTGATCGAACGGCGGATGGTAGCGAAGTTCGTTAACATACCTCCTAACCAACGCTCAGTAGCGTAAGGCATGCCAACGCTTTTTGCAGCGTCAGCGACGATATCTTTAGCTTGCTTCTTAGTAGCAACGAATAAAATCTTACGACCAGAACGAGCGATGTTGCGCATAGTTTGTGCCGCCTGCACCAATGCTTCGTTCGTTTTATTCAAGTCGATGATATGGATTCCCTTGCGCTCTACGAAAATGTAGGGCTGCATTTTAGGGTTCCACTTCTTTTTCAAATGCCCGAAATGAACTCCTGCATCGAGCAACTCTTGCGTAGGTATACCTTGCATGATATAATGAGTGGGATTATTTAATGAAATAAGTCAGAACACTGCGGACGAACCACAGGGTTCAAATAAGCTGTCAGCATTGAAAGCATGACAGCAGCCGTATTAACGCTTACTATACTGTTCGCGTTTACGTGCTTTACGAAGACCTGGTTTCTTACGCTCTACTTTACGAGAGTCGCGGGTCATCATTCCTTTGGCTTTCAAAGGAGGCTTCATTTCAGCATCCACTTCAACCAATGCACGAGCAATACCTAAACGAATAGCTTCTGCTTGACCTTTGATACCTCCACCACGTACATTGATATGAATATCGTATTTACCTTCTGTTTCTGTCGTTTGCAGAGGTGCTAATACTTCATTCAATAAGTGAGGTACCGTGAAATAGTTTTTGTGGTCACGCTTGTTAATGGTGATCTGCCCGGTTCCAGGCTTCATGAACACGCGTGCTACGGAAGACTTTCTTCTTCCTACTGCATTTACTTGGCTCATATCTTACAGTTCTAAAGTTTTTGGTTGTTGCGCCGCATGTGGATGCTCATCGCCAGCATAAACGTATAAGTTCTTAAAGATCTTACGACCTAACTTATTTTTAGGAAGCATACCTTTAACGGCATTTTCCACTACGAAATAAGGCTTCTTGTCCATCATCTGTTTAGCAGTACGGCTTTTCTGACCACCTGGGTAACCACTGTAGGTCTGGTACTCTTTATTAGCCATTTTACTGCCTGTGAAGCGAACTTTATCCGCATTGATCACGATAACGCAATCTCCACAATCAACATGTGGGGTGAAACTTGGCTTGTGCTTGCCACGTAAGACCTCAGCGATCTTCGTACACATGCGACCTACCACCAAGTTCGTTGCATCAATGATGTACCAGTCTTTCTGTACATCTTCTTTGCGAATCGATTTGGTCTTGTAACTTAAGGTATCCACCTGTTTTGACTTTAGTTTTCTCGAAATTAGTGCGCAAAGATACTCTTTCTTATTATCAGAAACAAGCATTTTAGCGATTATTTTTTCGAGCACCCTCGCTAAGTCATTGATTTTCAGTTAAATTTTCGCCCGACTTTCTCAGTGGCTTCCAAGAGTTATTTTCATTTTCCTTGATTTTCGGGCTGTTTCTACACTTATGCCCTACACAATATAGGGATCACTTCCTAGATAGCGGGAATCTCCTCTATCGCGTAATCCAACAATAAATTGATTTTGACGTCTCAAACGTTTACATAAAATTTTAATGATCGCATCTTTCACCTCGGGGTGTGCATTCAAGCAAGGAGTGAAATCTTCCTCTTTGATGCTATACAGAACCGTTTCCGAAGTCGTGGTCGCATTAGCAGAGCGAGCAGCCCTGTCCAATAAGGAAAACTCTCCGAAAAAGCCCTTTTCCTCGAACATGGTTATGGTCAGGTCATCCACATCTATGCGTACGCTACCCGAACCGATAATGAACATCTCATCTCCGGCATCTCCGGCTCTGAATATTTTGGTCCATGCCGAAAGTTCATGTTTTTTCAGAATAGGAACGAACTCTTGCAATAAAGTTTCTTCTTTCGTGAATTCGAACAAACTTACTGTTTTAAGCAAGGCCAGTTTTTCTTGATCGTTAGCATCTAGTTTACTACTCATTAGAAGTGTAGTAGTTTGAAAAGGTTTTCGTTAGGTGGTTTTCAACTAAAGCAGTTGGTTGGTCAGTTAGTTAGATGATCACAAACTGCTTTTATGGCGAATTTAATAATAGGAAACGCAAGATAATAAATCAATCATGCAACTTGACAATTCTATGCCAATCGGGAAGCACTAATATAGGACACAAAAAAAGGCTGTCTTTTTCAAGACAGCCTTTTTTTATTAAAATAGCCTATTCAATTAAGCCATTTGTTCTGTTTTCGCGGTATACTTTACAATGGCCACATTCACTTGCTCGATCTTATCGTAATTCAAAGAATAGTAAATGAATTTACCCTCTCTCTTAGTAATTACTAAATCCGCACTGCGCAATATGCGTAAGTGTTGAGAAGTGATGGATTGCTCCAACTTAAGGGTGTTGTAGATCTTGTTCACGTTGATCACTTGCTTCTGGTCAATGAAGTCAATGATCGCCATACGTAAAGGATGTGCAATAGCTCTTAAAATCTCCGTTGAAATGTCGAGCTGCTCTTGATCGAATCTTGTCATGGTAATAAAGAAGGTTAGATTGACGAATTAGGTTTGAAAAATCAAAAATTCAGCGATAAGGCTGAAGCTGGACCTAATAAATTAAATCCAGCAAAGAGTATCTATGGAAATACTCTTAGGTTGAAAATGGGAGCAAAATCAGGCTATTGGAGTTTCGACTAAGAAAAAAGCAACGTTTAAAACATATTATTGACTAAAGGTTTCAAACACTTAATCCTTTAGTACGAATATAAACTAAAAAAGTTACTGTTTTAGTACTATTTTTCTTTAATATGCTGATTTTAATGAAAAAACCATGCCGAAACAGCAAAAAACCCTAAACATTATCCGACATCCCTTCTTATTTGTTTTTTTTGGTCAGTTTATCCTAATGGACTGTGTATTAATGTAATGCGTTTATTTGTTGCAACAACCTTAAGGCACTTCCACCGCATTCAAAATACGGTCTATAATATCTTCTGTTGTGATATTCTCCGCTTCCGCTTCATAAGTCACCCCAAGTCTATGTCTCAGTACATCGCCACAAACGGCACGAACATCTTCAGGGATCACATAGCCTCTACGCTGTATAAAGGCATACGCCTTGGCTGCCAAGGCCATATTAATACTCGCCCTCGGAGAGCCACCATAGCTGATCAAATGCTTTAAAGCGGAAAGCCCGTATTTTGCTGGTTCACGTGTAGCAAAGACAATACTTAATATATAGCGTTCGATTTTTTCATCCATATACACTTCTCTCACCACCTTCCTCGCGCGCAATAAACTTTCGGTCGTTAAAATAGGCTTGACCTTATTGAAGCTCTGGTTCACATTCATCCGCATGATCAACTGCTCTTCCTTAAATGTCGGATAATCGATCACCACTTTTAACATGAAACGATCCAACTGCGCTTCCGGCAACTGATAAGTACCCTCTTGTTCTATCGGGTTTTGAGTGGCCATCACCAAGAATGGCTCCTCCATTTTAAAGGTCTCCTCCCCGATCGTCACCTCGCGTTCCTGCATCGCCTGTAACAAAGCACTCTGCACTTTACCCGGTGCTCTATTGATCTCGTCCGCCAGTACGAAATTGGCAAAAATTGGTCCTTTCTTAACCACGAACTTATTCTCCCGCTGATTGTAGATCTGCGTACCGATAATATCCGCCGGCAGCAAGTCAGGGGTGAACTGTAAGCGGCTAAAATCCGCACTCACCGCTTGTGAAAGCGTTTTGATCGCCAGCGTTTTCGCTAATCCGGGCACCCCTTCCAATAGAATGTGCCCATTAGACAAAACACCCAGTAACAGTCGCTCCACCATATCGGTCTGCCCGATGATCACTTTGCCCAGCTCTTCTTTCAAATCATCAATGAACGCGCTTTCTTCTCTAATGCGTTCACTCAACTGCATAATATCCACGCCTTCCCGTAGCTCGGCACCACCCCCGGCATTCGATTGCTCTTGCGGTTCTTGTCCGCCTTCCTGTTCAAAGTTCATATACAGTGATCTTATTAATTAGCTTGATAATCGCCGCGAATTTAACGCACTTCCACTATAATGTGTAATCGCAGGGTGCATGCCCGCAATAAAAAGGGCTATGTTTTTCATCCAATTCTTTATTGCAAACGGCAGTAGGTGTTGTGTTTGGCAAAAAGACGTTATGATATAACGTCTCTACGGTTTATCCCCTTTTTACTGCGGGCACCGGGCTATCCGTTAAAATTCACCCGCCATCTGCTGCTGTTTGGCAGGCGTAAAAATGGCTACCTCTGGGCCGCCTTTTTACGCCGCCAAACAGGGCGCATCTGTCGGGCTCATTACCACTCCTATCCCTTGCACGGAACAAATAGACCAACTGATGCGAAAAAAGAAAAACCGCAACCGATCGAACTGGAACTTTTAAGGCGAAAAATCAAACATTTCGTCGCCCATCGGCAGCTCTGATTTCTTGAAACAGAACACTATACGGATATTTGCAGTACCAATGCCACGAATAGCACACATACCACTACTAATACTCATTGGGCTATTGTTCTCTTACCATACCCTATTGGCTCAGGCTCCGGCAAAGCAGCTTGCCCAAGGAATGGTCTTTGATGCAATTAGTAAAGAAACACTTCCTTTTGTCAGTATTTGGGCAAATGAGGACCCTCTTAAAGGCACCATCAGTAATAAAGATGGGGCTTTCGAGCTGGCCTTGCCCGATCTAGCTACCAAACTGTCTTTTTCTTGTGTAGGCTATGAGACCTATACCCTTGATCTCTCGGATACTTCTTCTGGTCAGCAACTCAATAACTTAAAAATAGAACTTTACAGAGCTGACATCAACTTAGAAGTAGTAGATATTATAGCAGGTGAACCGCCATCCCACCGCATCATCCGAGACATCTGGAAACACAAGCACCTGAATGACCCCGCGAACATATCCAGCTATAGCTGTGAAGTCTACAACAAAGTTGTTGTTGACCTACTGCCAAAACAATTCAACTCTTCCGCTACTGGCAAAGGAATGAATCGAGATCAATTTGACAGGCTCAGTAACTTGTCTAAAACGCAACATGCCGGACTGATGGAGAGTTTCGTAGAACGTCGATTCGTCTCTCCTGACCGACTGGAAAATCATGTCATCGGAAATAAAGTTTCCGGCTTAAAGCACCCCCTCTTCGCCGTACTTTCCACCGATGTTCAACCCTTTGGCTTTTATGAAGATGATATCGAGATCATGGACAAGGTCTTCGCGAACCCAATCTCCAAAGGCTGCTTCAATAGATATGATTTCCAGCTAACAGATACACTTTATCAACAAAATAAGGATACTGTATTTGTCATAGCCTATCAGCCTAAAGCCAGCAAAGCATTTAACGGCTTAAAAGGAACACTATTCGTAAATACGAATAAATATGCCTTAGAACGCATCGTAGCTGAACCAGCGAACAAAGGCATCCTTGATATGCGCATAGAACAATCGTGCGCCCTGACCAACGGACAATGGTTCCCCGAACAATTGCGCTTTGAGCTAATAGCGACCGAATACCCTACTAAAGAAGTAGGTATGCTGGTCAATGGTTCCAGCCATATTCGTGCGGTGAACCTAAATGCCGAACTAAGTAAAAAAGATATTGGCTTAGAAGAGTTACACCTGCCGGAATCTGCTGCTGAAAAAGACACGAGTTTCTGGAATGCGCACAGGGCATGGACACTAAGCGATAAAGAGCGTTTCACTTATAAGTCGTTAGACAGTCTTTTTCAAGAAAGCAAAGTTGAGCTCTTGTTAGACCTATTGAAATATGCGCTCATGAGAGAGGTTCCAATGGGCCCTCTTAGTATTGACTTAGAACGTTTGGTCGGCTATAACGGTTATGAAGGACTGCGCTTGGGTTTCGGAATGATCACGAATAATAAGTTTAATGAGCACTTCTGTCTAGGCGCATATGTCGGATACGGACTAAATGATAAAGACTGGAAGTACGGTACGGATCTTAGAGTGAAGCTAAAACCAAAGTATGATCTAGAATGGCGTGTAGGTTACACCAACGATTTGGACGAACCCGGTAAAGTCTACTTATTGTCTACCATCAGAGGCTTACTCACCCGTCGTATGGACAGAGTACGTACATTCGAGACCGGGTTTAAATTCCGAAGCTACAAATTCCTCCTAACAGAATTTTCACTGAGTAGAAGCTCCCGTCGTCCTTTATACGATTATAGGTACCTGCCAGAACTCAATTACTCCGATAGCACCCAATACACTTTCACAGACTTAGGGATAAAACTGCGTTATGCCCACAATGAACGTTTTCACGACATACTCGGGAAAAGACTCTCAAGAGGAAGTGATCATCCTACTTTTGATATCAGCTACGATTTCGGACTACCTATATTCGGAAGCACTTTTAAATATCATCGCCTGGTCGGTAGCCTTAGCGCTCAATTTAACAAAGCCAGTTGGGGTAAAACCCGATTGACTTTAGAAAGTGGCATCGTACTAGGCGACGTTCCTTATCCAAAGCTCTTCAATGGTGCGGGCAGTAAGATAGGGCGAGGTATTTTAAACGAACAATGGCTATTCGTAAAAGACCATTTTCAAACCATGTACCTCTACGAATTCGCCCACGACCGTTTCGCCTATTTATTCTTGCGGCATGAGTTCCCCAAGCCACTCTTTCAAACAAAATTATCTCGCCCTACTTTAGAGCTTTCTCAATCATTTGGCTGGGGCAGATTATCAGCATCTTCCCCACATCTTTTCAATAGTAATGAAGAAATCGTATTGCCCAATTTTGCCAGCATGGACAAAGGCTTTTACGAAGCGGGACTGACCCTACATGATATTATTCGAATCAAAATACTCAGTGTAAGCTATTATGGGGTCGGTATTGGTTTTTACCATCGTTATGGTCCTTACTACAATCATCAAGGCGGTGAAAATTATGCTTTGCGGTTCAGTTGGCGGTTGTCGTTTTAAATCGCCTCATAATCTCATCCTCGCGAGCACTTTCCTCACCAACTCCATTTCATAGCCCTTCCCATGTAAATAGCGATATAGCTTCTGCTTTGCTTCAAAATCATTTTTCGCTTTTATAGTGGGCCATTTCTTCTCTATCAAACTTTCGATCTTAGCTAAATATTCTTCCTCATCAATTTCTGTGAGCAGTGCTTCATCAATAAAAATAACGGGTACTTTTTTTTCTTTTAAATGCTGCCTGATCTTATTGCGTCCCCAATGCTTCATCGCGAATTTAGCGTGTGTGTACTCTTGGGCGAAGCGTTCTTCGTTCAAGAAATTCTCCTCGTGCAAATACTCGATAAACGCTTGGGCTGATGTACCAAAAACACCCAATTCTCTCAGTTTTTTCTTCACTTCAGAAACACAGCGCTCTCGATACACACAGTAGTATTCGATTTTAGATATGATACTCCTTTCTGCCAAAAAAATCATTTTTTCATGAGAATACTTGAACACTATCCGTACTTAAACAGTTCTATTAGATACGCTTTTCTTGAACAAGTGAATTGTCATGGATTTTCAATGTCCATTTATTAGACAATAAACTTAATAGTAATTTTTTTTCCACACAATTGTGGAAAACTTAATAGGGCAAATTCACGAAAACCGTCCTAATTTTACAATCACACACGAACAAGTACTCTCGTGCACAAGAAAAGGCCCTACTCTCTCTGTTGCTAGCAAGTTCGTGCGCTAACAATACAAAACCCTCTTTAGTAGCTTTTTGCGTATAACATCTATTCGCCCTTAATAGAGCGACTGGGATTGAACGCCCTAAAGAGAAAACAAAGTTCCGTAAAACGGGCACACCTTAAAGATTTTTAGATACATGAGCATTACAGAGCCGATACTACGTGAGAATAATGACCGCTTCGTTCTTTTTCCGATTCAGTATGACGAGATATGGAAAATGTACAAACAAGCGGAAGCCAGCTTTTGGACAGCGGAAGAAATCGACCTCAGTCAGGATCTGAACGATTGGGAAAACCTGACCGATGATGAAAAACATTTTATCAAACACGTACTGGCCTTCTTTGCCGCCAGTGATGGCATCGTGAATGAAAACCTTGTTGTTCACTTTATGCAAGATGTGCAGATACCTGAGGCCAGATGCTTTTACGGTTTCCAGATCGCTATTGAAAATATACATGCGGAAACCTATAGCCTCTTGATCGACACCTACATTAAAGACCTTTCTGAGCGCGAGTATTTGTTCAATGCTTTAGAAACCGTACCCTGCGTTAAGAAAAAAGCAGATTGGGCTTTGAGATGGATCGACGATGCCCCTTCATTCGCTCATCGCCTGATCGCATTTGCTGCTGTGGAAGGTATTTTCTTCAGTGGAAGTTTCTGTTCGATCTTCTGGTTGAAGAAACGCGGCTTGATGCCAGGACTAGCTTTCTCTAATGAGCTGATCAGTAGAGATGAAGGTTTACACTGTGATTTTGCTTGTTTGATCTACTCTATGCTTCAGCAAAAACTGCCCTTGGAAGAACTTCAAGCCATCATCAAAGAAGCAGTGGTATTCGAACAAGAGTTCGTAACCGAAGCACTGCCCGTGTCATTGATCGGTATGAATGCGGATATGATGTCTCAATACATTGAGTTCTGTGCCGACAGACTATTAGTGGCATTAGGGTCTCCTAAAGTTTATAATACAGCCAATCCTTTCCCTTTCATGGAAATGATCAGCTTACAAGGGAAAACCAACTTCTTCGAGAAACGAGTTTCCGAATACCAAAAAGCAGGTGTGATGAGTTCCAAAGACCAGCAGACTTTCGCTTTGGACGAAGATTTCTAAGTCCTGACTGCTTATCCAAAAAAGTTACCGTAAGCGCCCAAGCTTTATACTACAATTCATTTCTCTACAACCTCTAAAAAAACCTCATATATATATGTTCGTAATTAAGCGCGACGGAAGAAAAGAATCAGTAAAATTCGATAAGATCACCTCTCGTATCGAACGCCTCTGCTATGGGTTGAACAATAAGCATGTAAGTCCGCTCCTAGTCTCACAGAGAGTAGTACAAGGCTTGTATGATGGCGTAACAACCATGCAATTGGACAACTTGGCCGCGGAGACCTCGGCCACAATGGCGACCAAGCACCCGGATTATGCGATTCTTGCAGCCCGCATAGCGGTTTCTAACTTGCACAAAAGCACCAAAAAATCTTTTTCGGAAACCGTAACCGACCTATACAATTACATCGATCCTCGTTCAGGAGACCGAGCAGCTCTGATTTCGGATGAGGTGTATCAAATCGTTGAGAAACATAAAGAAAAAATCGATTCTAGTATCATCTACAACAGAGATTATACATTCGATTACTTCGGTTTCAAAACACTAGAACGCTCTTATCTGTTGAAACTGGATGGCAAAATAGCAGAACGTCCGCAACATATGTTCATGCGGGTAGCCATCGGTATTCATGGAGAGGATATCGACGCTGTGATCGAGACCTATAACCTCATGTCTGAAAAGTGGTTCATCCATGCGACGCCCACACTATTCAATGCTGGTACACCTAAACCTCAATTATCCAGCTGTTTCTTACTAAGTATGCAATCAGATAGTATTGAGGGCATTTACGATACCTTAACTCAATGTGCTAAAATCTCACAAAGTGCAGGAGGGATTGGTTTAAGCATTCATAACATCCGCGCAAAGGGTAGCTATATCAAGGGCACGAATGGAGAGAGCAATGGCTTGGTCCCTATGCTTCGCGTATTCAATGCTACAGCTCGTTATGTGGATCAAGGGGGCGGTAAAAGAAAAGGTGCTTTCGCCGTTTACCTAGAGCCTTGGCATGCGGATATCTTCGAGTTCTTGGATCTGAAGAAGAACCACGGTAAAGAAGAGATGCGCGCACGTGATCTATTCTTCGCACTTTGGATTCCGGATCTATTCATGGAGCGCGTGAAAGAGAACGGCACCTGGTCTTTGTTCTGTCCGAACGAGGCCAAAGGGCTATATGATTGCCATAGTGAAGAATTCGAGCGTTTATACGAGCAATATGAGCTTGAAGGAAAAGCCCGAAAAACCATAAAAGCACAAGACTTGTGGTTCGCTATTCTTGATTCACAAATCGAGACAGGCACACCTTATATGCTTTACAAAGACGCTTGTAATGCGAAAAGTAATCAACAGAATTTAGGAACGATCCGCTCTAGTAATCTTTGTACCGAAATACTAGAATACACCTCGCCTGATGAAGTAGCGGTTTGTAATCTGGCCTCTATAAACCTGTCTCGCTTCGTTGATGCGGAAAACAAAACTTTTGATTTCCAAGAGTTAGCGCGTATCACTAAAATCGTCACCCGCAATTTGAATAAGGTGATCGATGTGAACTACTATCCCGTAGAAGAAGCTCGAAACAGCAATATGCGTCATCGCCCAATTGGCATAGGCGTGCAGGGCTTGGCGGATGCCTTTATTCTCCTTCGCCATCCTTTTGAATCTGTTGAGGCACGAGCTTTGAATCGCGACATTTTTGAAACCATTTACTTTGCTGCGCTTAGTGCTTCAAATGAAATCGCCAAAGTAGAGGGTGCTTATTCCAGCTTTGAAGGCTCACCCGCAAGCAAAGGGCAATTGCAATTCGATCTTTGGAACGAAACCCCAAGTGACCGTTGGGATTGGGAGGCATTGAAAGCCAGCATCAAAGAACATGGCTTACGCAATAGCTTGTTGCTAGCGCCTATGCCAACGGCAAGTACATCGCAGATCCTTGGTAATAACGAGTGTTTTGAGCCTTATACCTCTAACATCTATACTCGTAGAGTACTCAGCGGAGAATTCATCGTTGTGAATAAGCACATGCTACGCGACCTGATTCAGATGGGCTTGTGGAATGATGAATTCAAGAATATCCTCATTGCTAATAATGGCTCTATTCAGTCTATAGAGGGAATACCGCAAGACTTGAAAGACCTGTACAAGACATCTTGGGAGATCAAGCAAAAGACGATCATTGACCTAGCAGCGGACAGAGGTGCTTTCATCTGCCAGAGCCAGAGTATGAATGTTTTCTTGCAAGACGTGAACTACAAGAAATTGTCAAGCATGCATTTCTACGCATGGCAGCAAGGCTTGAAAACAGGTATGTATTACCTACGCACCCGCCCTGCTGCGGATCCGATCAAGTTCACCGTAGATGTCAACCAATTAGCCAAAAGTGCTACAGTAGATGGTGGCAGCCAGATGAACTATGCCGAGGCGAAACCAGTCGTTCAACAAAGCAATGGCAACGCCAAGGGTAGTGATAGCGTGAAAGTCACCCAATCGGATATCGACAAGATCAATCAAGCGAATGCTTGTAGCATTGATGACCCCAATTGTGACAGTTGTGGTGCTTAACCGACAGACTTAATCGGAAGCCCTGCTTCCTGAAATTTGAAACGGGTGTTGTATTTAAAAGTGCAATACCCGTTTTTTATTTGTAGGTATCTTTATCGTCTAAATAGCGTCTTAAGTACCCGGACAAAATCTTCAGATAATGATCAAACAGTTTTTTCAATTGGTTTCAGTGGTCATGCTGATCAGCACGCTTCTTATTATCAGTTCATGCGGTCAGCGTATCTCTAATACTTTCATCAATGCCGAAGATGTGGTAACAGAGTATGATATCGAAGCTATAGATGGCGACTTAACCGCGGATACGCGGCCAAACTCTCAAAGTGGGAAGAACAAGAGTAATAAACCTTGTTCAGAAGCCGATCTGTACACGCCTAGTCCAGCACATCCTGACCATACGCCTATGCGATATGTAAGGGTCAATTTTCATTTCATGGATCGTCCGGAAAGGGATGTCAACTTCAATGAAAAAGATGCAGCTGAATTTTCACAACTGTTGTTAGATACGGCAAATGCTCGAATGCTTCGAAATGCGAAAATGTTCTTGCCGCGTGGTAATACGACACCTGTCATACCTGCTCAAGTACAATTCGTATTAGCGGGCAAAGAAGACGACCCCAATGATGACGGCGTATATGTACACGTGGACGAACAACTTTTCGAGTTCAATAAAAAAGGAGGACCAAACTCTTTGTTCTCCAAAAAACAGTTTGAGAAATACGGTACCAGGGTGGGAGAAGTAATCAATGTGTTTTTCGTAGAGCACCATCCGGATAGCGTTCTTTCGAAAACCTATAAAGCCTCTAGTGATGGGGTGGGCACCTATAATTGGGCTAAAGTAGCGGGTACGCATACTGTGTTCAAGGAAAATCCTAATTGGTCTTTGAACAAACTGGCTGCCTTCGTAACCGGGATTTTCAATCATGAATTAGGGCACTCTCTGGGCTTACGCCACACATGGCGTAGTAATGATGGCTGTGATGACACCCCTAAAAACAATAACTGCTGGTACCACGATGCGAATAATCCGAAGTGCGACACATGGGAAAAACTGTCTAATAATATGATGGACTACAACGCTTGGAGATCGGCAATAACGCCTTGTCAGTTGGGTCAGGTACACAAGCGTTTGTCAAACCCCAAATCCAAGCAGCGTTCTAAATTAATACAAAACTGGTGTGAGTACCACAAGGATGCTACCATTACAATAAACCCCAAAGAAGATGTTTTCTGGACCGGTACACATGAACTATTAGGGGATCTGGTTATTGAAAATGGTGCACGACTTACCGTAGAATGTGTTCTATCCTTACCCCCTTCGGGTAAAATCATTGTCAAACCAGGTGGTAGATTGATTCTTAATGGGGCGACCGTCACTAATACTTGTGATTTAGAATGGGAGGGGATCGAAGTGCAAAAGAAAGGCAGAAAAAAGGGGGTAGTGGTTCAATTAACGGAAAGCCAGATCTTAAATGCTAAACATCCCATCAACTTATAGAAGTCGGTGTATCTTTGTCGACCATAATCGATTCATGACCTCGATGCTTACACTGAGGTAGTTTAAACTACCTCAGTGTACAAAATACTATAGCCTCAAGTCATTCACTGTAAAACACCGATTTCGTGTCGACCATTCGTCCGTTCAAAGCCTGCAGACCTGCTCCCGAATATGTAGAACAGCTCGCCTCACGCCCCTATGATGTACTTAATCGCGAAGAGGCAAAAGCAGAATCTAACGACCACTCTTTTTTGCGCATCATACGTGCGGAAATTGATCTGCCAGATAGCGTAAGTGCTTATGATGAGCAAGTATACGATCAAGCGCTGAAAAATTTCGAGTCCTTTCTGTCTAATGGGACTTTGGTGCAAGACGATAAAGCCTGTTTGTACCTCTATGCACAAAAAATGGGCAATCATCAGCAGACTGGAATAGTTGCTTGCTTAAGCGTGCAAGAGTATTTAGATGATATCATCAAAAAACACGAATTCACCCGTCCGGAAAAAGAGCAAGACCGCATCAATCACATCAGTCATATGCGTGCGCATACCGGACCCGTGCTGATGGCCTACCCTAAAGTATCTATCATTGACCAGATAGCAGAAGAAGTAAAAGAAGCTCAAGCACCAGTTTACGATTTTACTTCCTCAGACGGCATACAACATACTTTTTGGGTGATCGACAATGAAGATACCATTGAAGAGCTGGTGGAACTTTTCGCCGACGAGGTACACGCCATTTACATTGCTGATGGGCACCATAGAGCGGCGTCTTCTGCTAAAGTAGCAGAAGCTTTAAAGGCTAAAAATGAAGCACATACCGGCGAGGAAAGCTATAACTACTTTTTAAGTGTGTTATTTCCGGATGATCAGTTACGTATCATGGACTACAATAGGGTAGTAAAGGATTTAAACGGCTTATCGGTTGAAGACTTTATCATGAGCTGTATGGCAGACTTTGATGTGAAGCTGGCGAAGACAACGCCCTATCTTCCTGATGCGCCCTACTCTTTCGGTATGTATTTGAATGGTAAATGGTATGCACTACATGCGCATGATCATACACACCAAACAGATGACCCTATAGAATCACTGCCCATTTCGGTATTGTCTGATTTCTTATTAGACCCCATATTGGGCATTGAAGATCAGCGTGCGGACAAACGCATTGACTTTGTAGGAGGGATAAGAGGTTTAGAAGAATTGGAACGACGTGTGGATAGTGGTGAAATGAGAGTGGCTTTCGCCATTTACCCCGTGAGTACCCAACAACTTTTCGAAGTGGCCAATTCTGGTAATGTCATGCCACCTAAAAGCACTTGGTTCGAGCCTAAATTGCGTTCCGGACTGGTATCACATCGTTTTTAATTAAGTACACTGTAATCTAAATAATCCGACTTTTACATGCCGCACCTACGGCGCTTGATTAAATGGTCGGGAACTTGTTTTCTACTAACATTCCGCCCCTCTGGGGCTAAGGTACATCTAACTGAAAATCAATAGCTCCATTAGGAGCTGCCTGTTAGTAGAATTGTCGACCAACCCACTATTTACCAGCGCCGTAGGTGCGGCATGTTAGCTTGGCTGTACTGTCCGAGTACTTAAGTACAAGCTGGCTGTCTTTTAGACGACGGATTCAAAGCATAATAGACTTTATTCCTGTTAATTTGAATTGTTTTTTTCAGCTTTCAACCAACATTTTTACAGCTCAATAGTGCAAGATAAGTGAGTCAAGTACCTGAAAGCCAAAACATTGAAAATTGAACTTTGTTTAAATAAAGTCAAATTAAAAGGTGTTTTCGCAAACAAGTTCACATTTTTGTACTTAACTCATGCCCATATACTGCTATATATTTGTGTCAGGTTGACGATTTGGCGTTAAATGGACTCAAAGGCTGACTGCGTAAGGTCAGCCTTTAGAGTTTATAACAAAAAAAACCGTGCTCGATTATATTATTCGAGCACGGTTTTTTTGTCCGGGTACTTAAAGAAACTACTTCACTATACTAGCAGCTCGTTTAAAACACACTACATCAACGTACTCCTGTAAAAAAGCAGCTTTCTGAGCAGAACACTCCTCTTCTGTTAAATCTAAAATTGTTGCCAACTCCTGTAGTACCACATCGGCATACTTAGTAAGCGTATCTCGCTCAAAATACAACTTTCCGCTTCTTCTAATAAAAAAGTCGTTGATCGTATGCACCATCTCACAAGACACACCATAATTCAATTCTGATAAAAGAAGCTGAACATCCAAAGGATAATGCGCATGTTCTTCAGCTCCCTTTTCCATAACATGCTCAAGGATCACATCCGCATTTGTACCGTACTTATAGACCAAAGACCGCACCTGCGAAAACGTTAAGCCCAGAAACATAGGAAGGTGTGAAACAGACTCGAACAATTGCTGAGCATAATCCTCTGGCTCTGCCCCCAAATCGCCACCACTCAAAACAATATTCTCCGTAGCGCAAGTCTCTACAGGTCGATCTTCCCTCTTGTATAACTCCTTCTCCACAACATCCACCGTTCGTTCTGCCATCTTTCTATAGCCCGTCAGCTTACCGCCCGCTATGGAAATCACCCCGTTCTCAGAACGGAATATCTCATCTTTCCGAGATAATTCAGAAGCCGACTTTCCCTCCTGATGTATAAGGGGGCGAAGCCCCGCCCAACTTGATACCACATCTTCCATCACCAAACGCACCTCCGGGAACATATGGTTCACCGCATTCAATAAATAGGTAACATCTTCTCTTGTCACATTAGGGCGTTCTAATTGCTCCGTGTAGATGGTATCCGTCGTCCCTATATAAGTTGTGCCTTCTCTGGGTATGGCAAAAATCATTCGCCCGTCCCCAACATCAAAATAAGCTGCCTGTCTTAGCGCAAGTCGCTCATAAGGAACCACAATGTGAACCCCCTTGGTCAACTGCAAGCGTTTTTTACCCAACTCCCCATCTTTAGAACGAAGTTCATCCACCCAAGGGCCCGTCGCATTGACGATCACCGAAGCACTGAACGAATGCTCCTCTCCAGTAAAACGGTCTACCGCTTTTACCCCCGACAAGACTTTATCATCAGCCTCCGTTTCTTCGTAAGTGAAATCAACTACCTCCATATAACTGAAAGCATAAGCTCCCCGCTCCGCTGCCGACTTCAGCACCTCGATCGTAAGTCGGGCATCATCTGTCTGGTATTCATAGTAAGACCCGCCACCGATCACAATATCCTCTTTCAACAGAGGCTCTAATTCCAAAGTCTCCTCTTTATTCAGCATCACCCTACGCTCCGATTTCTCAACACCCGCTAATTGATCGTAAACAAACAGACCCAAGGATGTGGATCGCTTACCTAAAGAACCCTTTTCAATGATCGGCAGTAACATCGGTTCCGGTCTAACAATATGGGGCGCATTTTCATGAACGATCGCCCGCTCCGTACCCACCTCACGCACCAAATTCACTTCCAGCTGCTTCAAATAACGCAAGCCACCATGAATCAACTTAGTAGACCGACTACTTGTACCCGCTGCAAAATCTTGCTTCTCCAATAGCAAACAACTCAAGCCCCGAGTGATCGCATCTAAAGCGATTCCCGCACCGGTTATACCTCCACCAACAATGATCAAGTCATACTTCCGTTCAAGCGCCTGACGTATACTTTCTGTTCTATTGATCGCACTAAACATATCTGAAATTCAGTCTAAAAAAAATCACACTCAAAGCCTACCTCTGAGTATCTGGACAAAAGTAAGCGTATAGCTTAAGGCACAGCTATTTTAGTTGTAGCCAAGGCATGAAAAACGAGGTATAGCAAAGCTAAATGAGGCTTTTCATAACGTAGGATACAGCTAAAAGAGCAAGTCAGAAGCAACGATTACTTTTGTCCGGGTACTTACTTAACGAAAACACAAAGTTAAACTTATACGGATTAGTGTGTGCTAGCAAATTGTATTGTGAATGGTATTATGGCACATCCACGCAATAAAAGTTTGCGCCACTTCGCTGGCAATATGCTAGAGAAAGTTCATGAACTTTCTCTATAACAAGGCTGCTCGCTCAAGACCAAAAGCGCAAGCCTTTCACTGCGTGGTCGGGCTATCCGTTGCAATTCGGGGGCTGTTCGCTGCTTCGCTGGCAGG
>JAHDGT010000027.1:15282-18667 GCA_020631675.1 Bacteroidota bacterium | reverse complement strand
CCGCGCAAAGGATAGCAGTGGTATGAGGTAGTGCCAATGGCTATTGAGTGGCGCAGTGGCGGGGCGGCCCAGAGGTAGCCACCGCCAATGCTGCCAACGAAAAGCCATTGGCACTGCCGAATTTAACGGATAGCCTGGTGAGCGCAGTAAAAGACTGACGCCTTTAGACATAAGATTCAAGACGTAAGGCATAAGGTGTCCTGCTTGATGTCGATTTTGTTAAGGCTAATATTTAAAGTCTTTTATTGCGCTTATGCGCCATATAAGTGCTCAAACCAATAAATTGAAAAAGCCCCTCTTCGAATAAAACGAAGAGGGGCTTTTATTTAAAGTTGAATCAGAGAAACCGAACCAACTTATGTTTTAAGTTCAATTAATTAGTCTTTGATGAACTTCTGAGTCAATACGCTATCACCATTATCCAACTGGATGAAGTAAACGCCTACAGCGTACTCATTCAAGTCAAGACGTAGGGTATTATTACCTGTGGTCGCATTGATCTCGAATGAACCGATGTTGCGACCTAATAGATCGATCACGTTCAATTCAACCATACGGTCATCGCCAGATAAGAAAGATACATCAACGTACTCAACCGCAGGAGTTGGAGCGATCGTGGTGATAGAGAAACCAACCTGATCACGTACTAAGCTGATCACTTCAGAGCTTGCCGTTGTACCATCAAAGTCAGTTTGATCTAAGCGGTAGTAGCTCACACCACTTGGCGCTGTCGCATCCATGAAGTTGTAGCTGTTCTCGTTGTAGTCCGTACCCGCACCAGCGATTTCAGTGATCGCTTCGAAGTTCGTACCATCTGTAGAGCGGTATAAAGTGAAGAAGTCATTATTCACCTCAGTAGCAGTAACCCAAGTCAAGTAGTTACCCGCAGTCATTACTTCACCACCGAAGCTTAACAACTCGATAGGAGTAGGACCACAATCCGCAACACCTTCGTCAACTACTTCGATCTCACAACCGTTGTCGTCAACTACAGAGATGGTATAACCATTACCGTCAGGGAAAGGACCGAATGTGATAGAACCGTTCATTTCTTCGATATAACCACCAGCATTATCCACATCGATAACGACCATATAGTTACTACCATCGAATGCAGGTAAACCACCGTTCAAGGCAACGTTCACAACGAACTCTCCTACTTCTTCATTATCCGCACATACAGGCTCATGATCGATCACGATTGGGTCTAAGAAGACAACTGGAGTACCCGCGTTAACAGCCGTACATGGGCTATCTAAGTCAGGAATACCATTTCCATCTTCATCAGGACCAACTACAGTAGAAATGTAGTAAGTCGTATTCGTGTTTGAACCTTCAGGTAAGCTGAAAGTACCTGTTGTATTAGTAGCTAATACCGTACCTACAGAAGCATCCGAGTTCGTATGCATCGCATAGATGAAGATCTCGTTCTCATCTACTTGTAGACCCATAGCTTCAACAGTGATGTCATCACCATCACAAGCAACAACCGCATCCGGCATTACACCTGGTGTAGGATCGCAAGTGATCTCACAAGCATCAGGACCGATGAAGAATGGACCCTCACCACATAAGAAGCCGTCATTATCAACATTCACTACCAACAAGATGTCATTTGGAATTGGACCAACAACACCAACACCAGCTTGCTGCTCAGGATCCCATTCGATTTGTGGCGGAATGGTATTGATGGTATATGAACCAGAGTTAGTGAACTCAGGTAGACCACCTGTAATGTAAACTGTTGCGAAATATCCGCCACCTACAGTTGGGTTACAGAAAGTCTCGAAGCTCAAACCGATAGGCTCAAGTACTGTCATCGGAGTAGGAGTTGCTTCTACGTCTAAACAAGCTGAAGACTGCTGTGTAACTAAGTCTAAGATGTTAGACACACTCAGATCAGGAGCACTTGCCATTTCGTAGTTGATCGCATATACATCGTAATCACCCGCACCCGGCATTTCAAATTCAGGTTCATCAGCGATTTCAATGATACCGCCATCCGTATCCGTTAAGACATATGCTTGTGTATAGCCCGCGTTCATATTATAGCCTGTAGCTTCATCTACTTCAACAGTAAGTTCTTCATTACAAATCAGAACTAAATCCGTATCCATGAAACCAGCCTGTGCGGTACAATCGCTAATAATAATTGTTACTGTAGCAGTGGAGCTATTCACACCATCACTAATCGTATAAGTCATGGTCACAGAACCACCTCCTATCAAGTCAGGACCTAAGTCGAATACAATATTACCATCAGCATCAAAAGAGATTGAACCATCACCAGCAGCAGGAGACTCAATATCCGTTACGGTAATATCATCACCATCAGGATCAAAATCGCCATTCGCAAGAATATTGAAAGCGACAGATGCCGTTCCAGGAGCTGCTAAGTAATCAATATCAAAACCAACAGGTGGCTCGTTACAATCTACCACATAAACAACTACCGAAGCAGAAGATTCTTCACAGTCACCTTCAGCGGCAATGGTATAAGTCACTTCAAACTGTCCTAAACCTGTATCAGCAGAATCGAACATAGAGCCAGATACGCCATCACCACTCCAAGTACCATTGGTACCACCAGCCAAGAAGTCATCTAAGTTGACTGAGATGTCACCATCAATTTCCTCATTACATACAACAGGTGTACCTGAGATGATCGCTTGAGGACATTCAACTGTACCATCAGTACCTGCACCATCAGCATCTGTACCGTCCATACCATCAGTTCCTGTACCATCAGCATCTGTACCCGTACCGTCTGCGTCAGTACCATCCGTACCTGCACCATCGGCATCTGTACCATCTGTACCCGTACCGTCTGCGTCAGTACCATCTGTACCTGTCGCATCCATACCATCAGTACCTGCACCATCAGCATCGGTACCGTCAGTACTTGTACAATCTGAACATACATTATCTACAGACAATACATCTGTGCCATTTGTGAAAGAAGCGTTATAGCCTACATCAGCAATATGGTAGAATATCAATGTGTACTCACCAGCCGCTGTTTCAACAATTGTAATATCAGTATCAATCGCAGTCGCAGTACCATCAAATAGACCATTACTTGAATCGCTAACTAAAGTCCAAGTTGCACCCGCTGGACCAGTAATAGTAACTGTTTCTTGAACATAGAAGTCGTCACCGTTTGTAAAGTTCAGAGGGTTCTCACAATCACAAGGGTCAGAGATAGTGATTTCAGGATCATCAAGCGTTCCATCAGTTCCTGCACCGTCCATACCGTCAGTTCCTGTACCATCAGTTGTACCATCCATACCGTCAGTTCCTGTACCATCAGTTGTTCCGTCCATACCGTCGGTTCCTGTACCATCAGTTGTTCCGTCCATACCGTCGGTTCCTGTACCATCAGTTG
>JAHDGT010000027.1:14992-15182 GCA_020631675.1 Bacteroidota bacterium | reverse complement strand
GTTCCTGTACCATCAGTTGTTCCGTCCATACCGTCGGTTCCTGTACCATCAGTTGCACCCGTAGTACTTTCATTTCCATCAGTAGCACCAGTAGAGCTTGCGGCTGTGGAAGCGGTCATACCAGTTGAACTCATTGCTCCCGTAGAGCTTGCGGCTGTGGAAGCCGTCATACCAGTTGAACTCATCGCTC
>JAHDGT010000027.1:0-14892 GCA_020631675.1 Bacteroidota bacterium | reverse complement strand
AGCTGTGGAAGCCGTCATACCAGTTGAACTCATCGCTCCCGTAGAGCTTGCGGCTGTGGAAGCCGTCATACCAGTTGAACTCATCGCTCCCGTAGAGCTTGCAGCTGTGGAAGCCGTCATACCAGTTGAACTCATCGCTCCCGTAGAGCTTGCGGCTCCTGTAGAACTTTCTTCGCCACCAGTAGAACTCATTGCTCCTGTTGTACTCGTAGGTTCAACCACTGCATCACAGGCAGCAACTTCAACTGTTGTTTCTAAAGGATCACAAGCACTATTTACTAATCCTGATGTAATGGTCACTGATTGTGGACCTGCGGCTGTACCAGCTGGAACAATAATAGGATCAACTACATCTGAAGGACATTGTAACTCTACAGAATATACACAAGAGCCATCTGGCTGAGTCAATGCGAATATAGTACCCAAAGGTTCTTGAACAGCTGGGTATAATGTATAGGTAGTAGAGCCTGCAAAAACTTGAGAAGCATTATCAGAACAAGTAGCACGAGCATAAAGCACTACGATTTCAGCAGCACAGTTGTTAGCTCCGCTGTGGCTGATCGCTTCACCACCATAAGGATTAGAGAAAGTTGAAGTACCACCATCATAATCGTTGAACCACTCAATAGTGAAGACACTACCATCTCCGGTGTAAGCGATTGTCGCTTCAGCCGAAGCTAAATCAGGAGTACCAGATACACAGAACGATTCAGAGAAAGAAGCTGTAGTTGTAATTGATTGAGTACAAGAAGCAGCTGGGCACTCTTCAAAAGGAAGATCCTCAAAAGTCACAGCGGTACAAGGCGTACCTGCTAAAAGAGAAGTTGCAGTTACTGTGATTGTAGAACCAGCAGTACCAGGATCCAAGTTGAAAGTAGCAGGTGAATAGTCATCCACACCTGTACCACAAGGAGAAACTACCGCATAAGTACAATCATCATTCAAACGAACAACGTTTGGTGTCTGAGGGGCTGGATAAACCGTGAAGCTTACGCTACCGCCATCAATATCAACACTTGCATCTTCAGAACAACCTACAGAAGCAGAAAAAGTATAAGTAACCGCTTCACAACCTGTATTCTCAGGGAAACTAACCGAAGGACTAGCTCCCGCAGGAACCGTCACTAATGGTGCACCTGTACTTGCTTGTACCCAAGAAACAGTAGCATTTCCAGCAGAAGAGCCACTAACAGAAGGATCCGTTAGTGTTCCGGTACCATTCGTACAAGAAGAACCTCCAGTAGCTGTTGTTGCTGTTACATCCGCTTCTGTAGGGCATTGTGCTTCACAGAATGGTAATGTGATCGTAAATGAGTTAGAACAAGCTGCATTACTTACATCAACCGTACCCGTTCCTGATGTTCCAGCATCAGCGGTTACAGTAGAAACGGATAAAACATCACCCGGTTCACCAGGACAAGCAGCGGTTAAGGTATAAACACAAGATCCGTCAGGATTAGTGCCAGTCTGTGCAGCAGTAGGCTCTTGTACTTCAGGATAAACATTGTATGAAGTGCTTCCCGCAGGGAATGAATCCCCTGTAGCAGTACAAACAACTGTAGCAGTAAATGAAATATTCGCGACAGAACAACCGCTAGAAGCAGGTAACTCCACAGTTGGAGCATTACCAGCAGGTATAGTTATGCTTGCATCCGAAGATGTCCAAGAAACAGTATAACCGAACCCACCACCAACTGTCGGTTCATCTAAAGTTACGTTAACACCTGAAACACCTCCACAGACATCAGATACACCTGTCACAGGAGTGATATCTCCAGCCGTTGGACAAACAGAACTACAATCAGGAACATCTAAAACGAAGTTCTGAGCAACACATGCATCATTCGTAACCGAAACACTTACTGTCGCACCGGTAGTACCAGCAGGACTTGTAGTAGTTGCAGGTGTAGCAGTTTCTTCGGTCGGACAAGCAGCTGTAATTGTATAGTTACAAGTACCATCTCCGGAAGCACTATCAAATGCGATAGTTGGCATTTGAGGCTGTGCGTAAACGGTATAAGTCACAGAACCGCCAGCCAATGAAACCGAAGCATCTGAAGAACAACCAATAGTTGCCGTGAAGGTCACATCTATAGGGTCACAAGATGTATTCGTTAAAGAAACCGAAGGGTCCGCACCCGCAGGAACAGTAATAGCAGCATTATCCGAACTCCAAGTAATCGTCGCATTGTCAGCAGCTAAACCAGTAACTATGGGGTCAAAGAGTGTAACCGTGGAACCCGCAGCCCCATCACAAACTGTAGCACCAGTTGAAGTAGTTGCCGTAACATCCGCCTCTACAGGACAACAGCTTGTTGTTACATCTAAAGATAGAGAACCGCCCGCACCACCTATATCAGCAGTTGGTTGAGGGTCTGTCTCCGTATCGTTACTATTAGGGTTGAACTCTGTATTACCATCTCCGATCACGAACTGTAGACCAGTAGATTGGGAACCATCAACAACTTCAAAACAAAAAGTACCAATCGTTAACCAAGCACCTGTCACATCCGGACAACCATTATTCTCGAACAGCATATTAACTGTAAGGTTACCAATACCAGCCGTGTTATTAGCAGTGTATTGTGCATAGTTGTAAGGTGATGTCGTACCACTAGGGTCGAAACAAGTTTCACCATTGAACTGGTAAGATGCTAAATCATAATTCGAAGGAATATAACCTGCATATGGAAGGGCATCAGCCACTCCAAAACCAGAACTGTAGAATGTCTGCGCATCAGTAGTAGCTGGCACACTACCTGTTGCGTCTAATGCCTGAATAGCACTAGGATTGAAATTGAAATAAACCGTGTAGGCTCCAATAGCATAGTCCGTACCAGAGGTACTAGCAATCTGTACTTCCGTACAGAATATCGGCGTTGCTGAACAGTCAATGGACGTATTTGCGAACTGCAAATCGTAAGAGTCCTGTGCCATCAGCACAGTGCCCATCGACAGTACAAACCCAGCCAATAAGGAAAGGATCGTAGTTCTTAATCTCATAAGATGACGTTTATGTTATTTTTCTTTTTGCTTGTTTTAAGAGGGAAATCCATTTCACTTTTCAGCAGAATGCTACAATTACATTCTTATTATCAGTTAGTCAAACCACAATACAACTCACAAGCCACTGACTAACAGCTACTAACGCTTAAATGAAATATTTACACTTTCCTCTTTTTATTGATAAGATGCAATATACACATCAGCTTTTTAATCACAAAATCGCACAAACGCTAAAAAGACCGCATATCTTAACAATAGGTTGTTTGCGCGACAATACAACCATTATGAGTGACCAAAAGCTGAAAAAGCGAATCGCTCGTCAATTGACTTTTTGAAAAGTAAAATCCCTATTAAATCGAATAACATTCACACTTTTGTTCTCAAAATAGTCAAACTGGTCATACAATAAACCAGGCGAAGCATTCGGAACCGTTGGCTTGAACTCAAAATCATTATAAATAGCTTTTGAATTCGCAATACCTGTTTTGTTATAGTTATCCGGGAAATACTTACCGTATTCTTTCAACAATCCACCAAAATGCAAACCGATATCATATCCCGTCATCGCATTATCTTGTGGATAGGTGTTGTAACGTTGTTTGAAATTCTGCACAAAAAATTGATGCCCGGAAATACGTTCATCTCCATAGAACGGCTTAGTCGTATGAAAATTGACATTCGACAAATAGTCCAACTGCAAGCTTTCCATACGAAGCCAATTCGGCATACCGAATACCGATAAACGATTCTCCTGACTCAGCAAACTGAACTTCCTGGATAAATCATTGATCAGCAACTCATCAAAAGAGGTGATCAAAATGATGTTCTCTTGCATGGGTGATAAATAGGTCACCAACTCTTCTTCTGACTGATTCAAATACGGTAGCACAGCGATTCCATTGGCATAACCCTCCCCTTTTACAGAAAATTCTCTGTACAATTTATCCGCTAGATTTCTTTCATTTGGTTTCGGGCCATGTACGATCAATAGATTCATATTAGGATACTGCCGTTGCGCATAGCGCACCATCTCTTTACAATGGGTCTCGATAGAAGGGCTAACAACAAAATAATATGGGTTTAAGCTGGTTATACTCGTAGAAGGAGACAAAGGTGAGATCAATGGAATTTGATTTGCCTTGGCAAAACTCGCTACTCGTTTTAGAGGCTTATTGAATATAGGCCCTATAAAAAGATCCATATTCCGCATCTCCGGCTTTGCTAACAAGCCAGATACTTGTTCCGCATTATTATTGGTATCGAATGTTTGCACGTTAAAATTCACCCCACTATTTTTCGATACTTCTTCCAATCCTAATAACAAGCCTTCATATAGTTCTAATGCCATCATGGACTTTGGTGAAATCGTATCATATGGCGTATAATAACTCAAATTGAAAGGTAAAAAGACCCCAATGTTAAAACTCGTCGGAATGATCTTTATTTCCTCGTAGCCTTTTGGATCGCTTTTGCCCTCTGTCTGATCATCATTCTGATTCGTTTTTTGCGTGTCTGTTATCCGGGCGTCATCTTTTTCGGGGTCTTCGGTTTTATCAGGACGAATAACCGGAGTTTGATTCCCAGTGCCATTCCCAGCACTATCAGAACCCGTACCAGTGCCATTCCCAGAACCACCATCATATGGTCTGACCACCCCAGTCCCTTGTTTTTGTCCATTGCCCTCATTATTTCCTTGTGATTTATCCCCTCCCGTCAAAAAACAAGACTCTGACAAAAGCAAAGTACTCACTAATAAGCTAAAAAGGATATAAGTGAATAATGGGGATAATCGAGACGACTGATTCATCTTGTTGATATTGAGTTTATCAAATAAATGGGCGACACGCCTGAGCAAAAATAGCGAATACCCTCGAACCTCATCACATTTACCGCTATATTCAAATGTGCTAAATCTGCCTTTTTTCATAACTTGCCAAAGAAATAAGGAAAGAATCAGACCGCCCCTAACGGGTAATTAACGCATTAAAGAACTTGGTTCATTCAAGTCTTCCTATAATTATGAACTACCTCATAGCCCATTTACAGATCGGCAATCCCATTTTTAAAGACATTCTCATTGCTGAACTGGCCGAAATCGGCTTCGATGGCTTTCAAGAAAAAGACAGCGAAAACAAGCATCTGATCTTAGAATGCTATGTCAAAGAGAAAGATCACGACCAATCAACACTCCAAGTGATCATTGACCGCTATCAAGAAATGGGGCAACTTCAATTGCTCCGCACTGAAAAGATGCCAGACAAAAACTGGAACGCCGTCTGGGAAAGTAACTTTGAACCTGTTTTCATCACTGACCGCATCCTCATTAAAACACCCTTTCACGATGTAAAAGGCAAATTCGAGCATGAGATACTCATCATGCCGAAAATGGCTTTCGGAACCGGCCATCATGCCACCACCTCAATGGTCATGAAAGCCATGTTAGAACTGCAATTTAAAGAACGTAGTGTTCTTGATCTGGGTTGCGGCACAGGAGTATTGGCTATCTTGGCCGCTCAGTTGGGCGCGTCGAATATTTGCGCGGTCGATTATGACGAATGGGCCTATGAAAATACCATTGAGCATCTTGCCATGAATAATATAGCTGAGGTGGAAGTGATTCATGGCGACCAACAAGTCATCAAAGGCAGAACATTTGACCGCATTTTAGCCAATATCAACCTAAATGTGATCACTGCCGCCTTCGCCGATATTGTTCAAGCCCTATCAACAGATGGAGAAGTTTTGTTCAGTGGCATACTACAAACCGATATCCCGTACGTTATGAAGATGGCCGAATCACATCAGCTAAAACATATCACTACCGATAACAAAGCAGAATGGGCCATGCTTCATTTTAAGAAATGAGAACTCATTCTTCATATACATCATGGCGCATACCCGCAATAAAAGCCTGCGCTGACAAGAAAGAATTTTCGGCAGACAGAACGAAATCTCTCTACTCGAGTCTCATGTCTCGAGTCTAAAAAAAGCGCAAGCTTTTACTGCGGGTACCGGGCTATCCGCTAAATTCGGCAATGGCAAAAGCTTTTCGCTGGCAGGGCTAAAAATGGCTACCTCTGGGCCGCCTTTTTAGCCCGCCGCTCAATAGCTTTTGCCATCCCCTCATACCGCTCCTATCCCTTGCGCGAGGGATAGTGGGGATAGTAGCAACAACATTTGAAATCAGCATATCGAGCATTATATAATGAGAACACCTGAACCTATAGCAAAGCTGTTTAGCTTTCTGTTGGCGATCCTAATGATCGCCTTTCTCGCCCCTGCGCAATTGCAGGCGGGAGACTTCTCCAGCGACCCAAAAACTTTCGGGGAGCAGCTGACCGCATTCATGACAAAAAGTACCCGTGAAGATGTAAAAATCACAGTGGAAACTTTTGTGGCAAGCATCGAAAGTGGAACCATCGGTTCGCAGATCGAAGAGATCATTGCGACTTGCAATAATATGCAAGACCTGCGCATGCGTGCCACCCCCCACTTCAAGGCTTATTTAGACGCCATCAATGCATTGGTCGAAAGTGGCGATTATGAAAAAACCTTCCCGGCATGGCATGCTATCATGAAGGATGTCGTCGCGAAAACCACAAGGGGTAACCTTAGAAGATTCTCTTCTTTCGCTGAGTTTTCTGATGTCTTCTTTACGGATCGTTCTCTTTACCGAACCTCTGGTAAGGCTTGGCAACTAGGAGAAGGAAGTTATGAATTTCAATATGAAAACGATACGCCTCGTATTCAGATCATGAGCACGAACCTTATCGCCGCCACTAAAAAAGATACGGTCACCATCTACAATACCGGCGGTATTTTCAACGCTTTTACCAATGTTTGGGATGGCGTGAATGGCAAGGCGACTTGGGAACGAGTGGGCTTATCCTCCGCTGAAGTATATGCCGAACTGGGCGAATATCAAGTGAATGTCGAGAGCAGTGAATACGAGGCCTATGATGTAATGTTTTTCCATACTAAATATTTCGCCAGACCAGTAAAAGGAGACTTCAAAGACCAGCTTTCCGCCACTAAGGTAAGTGGGGACTATATCTTCCCCCAGTTCGTGTCTCACGACCTGAACATACAGCTGACCGACATCTCTGACAACATCAAATATTTGGGTGGCTTCGGTATGGAAGGTGCCAAGATCGTCGGAGTTGGAACAGCTGATAATAAAGCGAGAATGGACTTCTTCGCTGAAGATGGAAAGCTTGCTTTAAGGGCATTCTCTACTCGTTTCGGGGTGAAAGAGGGCAAGGAGATCAACTCTAAAAACACACAGGCGTCTTTCTATTTCGCACAAGACTCCATCTACCATCCTAACCTTAGTTTGAAGTATAAAATACCTGAACGTGAGCTGCGTTTGGTACGTGAAAACAAAGCAAGTTCTCAGATCGCATACATGTCATCTTTCCACGCCCTGGAAGCGAATGTGGATGTGATCCGTTGGCAAACCAGCCAGCCGGTTGTCGACTTTGAAATGGCATCCGAGATCAAAGACCAAAGGGTAGTTTTCGAGTCTTTCAACCTCTATGACGAACAGCGGCTGAACCGCTATAGTAGTGTTACTGATGTGGATCCCGTACGAGCCTGCTACGAATTAGCCAGCGGCGGAGACTATAGAATTCACATTGACGATTTCGCGAAATACTTAGATGGAAGATATACTAAAGAATCCATCTTAAGCTCTGTTTTTGATATGGTAGAAGATGGTTTCATTTTCTACGATACAGAGTCTGATATCATTACTATCAGACCTAAAGCAGAGAACTACTTACTTTCTAAAAAGGGAGAAATCGACTATGACCGTATCATGTTGATATCCGAGACCGACCAGCAAAACGCACAGCTCGACTTGGAAACCCGCGACTTACTGGTAACCGGTGTGGAAAGCGTTACACTGAGCGATTCTCAGAATGTGGTTTTACACCCTAAAAGTGGTTACATCAAAGTGAACCAGAATCGTGATATGGAGATGAATGGAACGATCGTAGCAGGTAGTGTGGATTTCACAGGATCTGAATTCGGCTTCCAGTACGATGATTTTATCATTGATATGGATACGGTTCGCTCCATGTTGATCTACCTATACGATGAAACTGGTCAGCGTGAAACCGTAGGAGATTACTTAGCTCCGATCAAAACAACTATCCAAGACGTAAGTGGTACATTATTTATTGATAGAAAAGACAATAAATCCGGTCGCGAATCTCTCCCCTCCTACCCTAAATTCGAGAGTGACGGTAATTCATTCTTGTATTACAACAAGAAGAAACTCTTCAATGGAGCCTATAAGAAAGACTCTTTCTATTTCAAGCTCAATCCATTCAAGTTCGAGGATATTGATGAGATCCAGCCCGAACAATTACAGTTTGACGGAACGATGGTCACGGCTGGTATCTTCCCTGATTTTGAACAAACAACAGAATTACAAGAAGATTTCTCTTTAGGTTTTAGTAGAGACACTGACGCCTCTGGTTTCAGCACTTATGGCAAAGGACGCTATTATGGCAGCATCAATATGTCGGATAAAGGTTTGAGAGGCGCCGGTAAATTAGAATACTTGGCGTCTACCTCTTGGGCAGAAGATTTCATTTTCATGCCCGACTCGATGCTGACAAAAGCCGACTCTTTTTACATTGCTCGATCTACGGTTAAAGGCATAGAGTTCCCGAATGCGCATAATGGTGATGTGAAGATGAAGTGGCTACCCAAACGCGATAGTTTGATCGTAGACATGGGCAAACGTCCATTCATGATGTTCGAGGATAAACTGACCATGAAAGGGAAACTGATCATGCGAGATACCGGTCTAGCTGGTATGGGAACCATGAGTTGGGATGAGGCTTCTGTTCGCTCTAATGTCTTTGAATACTCTTCCGGAGCATTTGGTGCGGATAGTGCGGATGTTGTGATCAAAAATAAGGAGGTCGCCAAGGTGGCCTTCAACTCCTATAATGTGAATGCGAAGGTGGATGTGGACAATAGGCTCGGAGAGTTTAAAGCCAATGGCGAAAACATACCGATCGTACTGCCCTACAACCAATACAAAACCACAGCAAGTGAGTTCTACTGGATCATGGATGAGAAACTCATCAATATCCGTATGCCAGAAGATACACGGCAAGCCTATTTCGAAAGTACGCACAAAGATCAGGACGGACTGAAATTCCAAGCCAGTGGTGGAGTAGTGAACTTGGCAGATAACTCCATTAAAGTGGATGGTATTCCATTCATCAATGTAGCGGATGCCAAGATCAGACCACAAAATACCCAAGTGATCGTACGCCCTGAAGCGAAAATCGATCGTTTAGAAGATGCCTTATTGGTTTGTGATACACTAAATGAGTACCACAAGATCACTAACGCCAGCATCAAGATCAAGGGTAAAAATCAGTTAGAGGGTAGTGGCGACTATAAGTACAAGGCCAAAGGAATGAAGAAGCAGAAAATCTTCTTCGAAGAGATCGTCACTAAAAACACTAAGGACGATAAAGATGAATTCGCTGAAGAATTAGAAGATATTGGTGAGGCAACAGAAGACACCGAAACAACAGCTGATGAAGCTTTAGAAGAGCTAGCCGAAACAGCGACTAAAGGTAAAAAGGGCAAAGGCAAAAAAGGAGCAGAAACCGAAGCTGATCCTGAAGAGACTAGTGCCGAAGAAAGTGCAGAAGATACCACAGAGGAAAGCACTCCTCCTGAGGATGCGGTCAAGGTTGTAGAAGATTCTAAAAAGAAGAAAAAAGCTAAGAAGGCTAAAGATGACAAAGGTGGTTGGTACACCTTCGCCTCTACCTCTATCCCTTCTGACAAACCCTTCAAACTCAGCAATAACATCGAGTATAAAGGCGATGCTATCTTAGACTCCAGAAAGCAATTCCTGATCTTTGACGGCTATGCGAAAATCAACCTAGAGAACGAATTCCTGCAACCTGTATGGTTCGCCTTTAAAGATGAGATCAACCCGAACAACATTCAAATCGACGTGACCGCTCCTATTGGCGAGCGCAAAGACACTTTGCTTTTCGGTATTCTGAATGATCTTCAAGAGCTGCGCCCCTACCCTGCCTTCTTATCTAAGAAGCGTTCTCCAATTGACGAATTCATTTTCCGTGCATCTGGTGAGCTGGACTTCAATGACGAAACCAGCACTTACCGCATTGGAGATAAAGACCGCATCAACGGTAAAACACTACGTGGTAACGTACTGACTCTCGAAGATGCGAACGGCATAGTTAAAGCGGATGGTAAATACAATTTCGGTGATGATATGGGCGAGGTTCGCTTAGATGTTGCCGGACATATGGATTACAGCATGGCTGGCGATTCTACCAACATGTCAGATATCGTCGTTGGTTTGGACTTCATGATCGATGAGAAGCTGATCGATCAAATCGCACAAGCTTTCCGTTACTATAATGCTGATAGTGAAGAGATAGACTACACCAAGGGTTTCACCCAAGCAGGGGCACAATTAGTAGCAGAAAAGGAAGTAGGTAAATTCGTTAGTACCATTAACCAATATGCTTACTTACCAGAAAAGATGAAAGGCTTAGACCATACACTGATCTTCACAGATCTGGAAATGGTGTACGACGATAATCTGTTGAGCTACCGTTCCAGAGGCGACTTTGGCTTAGCATTCGCTGGTGATCGTTATGTGAATCGTATGATCAAAGGGCATATAGAGTTCATCCCTCGTAAAACCGGAGATTCTTTCAGCATTTACTTGGAAACCGACAAAGACGAATTAGATGGTAAGAAGTGGTTCTTCATGACCTATAAAAAAGGCATGCTAGAGATCATCAGCTCAGATATGGGCTTCAACGATATGATCACTTCCATCAAAGACAAGAAGCGGGTCATTGAAGACAAGAAACGAGGTATCATTTACCAGTACCGTTTATGTCCGATCATGAAGAAAAAACGCTTCATCATGGATATGACCGGAGAAGCTGATGTAGAAGAATATGTACCACCGACACCAGTAGAAAGTGAAACAGAAGGCGAAGGAGAAGAATTAGAAGGTCAACCAATCGACGATGGTGGTGTTCCTATCCCTGAAGAAGAAGGTACTCCTGATGAGGAAGAAGCACCCGCACCTGTAGAAGAAGCTCCTGTTTATGAGCCAGACCCAGATAATGTTCCTGATGCCGTGAAGCAATTCGAAGAGCAGCAAAACAAAAAAGGGAAAGGCAAGAAGAAGAAAGACAAGGGCAAAAAAGGCGGTAACACTGGCTTCGACATCTTCGATGATGAATAAGCGTAGCAACTGCTTAAACAATCGGTTATATTGTGACTCTAATATTCAAGGGCATCCACAAGCCGATCGTAACAATTAAATCTTTGATCATGAACAAGTCCTTTTTAATATTGTTCGCTATCATGATGGTGATCACCGCATGTAGTAAGAACCCGCTAACTGGTCGCAAGCAATTAAACTTTCTTCCTGAAAGCAGCTTGACTTCCATGAGCTTATCCCAGTACCGCGAAGTATTGAAGCAAAGTACCGTTGTGAATAGCGGTGCGGATGCCGAAATGGTAAAGCGTGTGGGTAAGCGAATCTCATCAGCTGTTGAGAGCTATTTAGCCAAGGAAGGACATGCCGATAGAGTAAAAGGCTACAACTGGGAGTTCAACTTGATCCAAGAAGATGTTGCTAACGCTTGGGCAATGCCGGGTGGTAAAGTGGCGATTTATACAGGTATTTTACCGATCACTAAAGATGAAAACGGCTTGGCTGTTGTTATGGGGCATGAAGTCGCACACGCCATTGCTCGTCATGGTAACGAGCGAATGAGTCAAGGTTTGTTGCAACAGCTAGGCGGATTGGGTTTAGCGATCGCTTTGCGGGACAAGCCACAGCAAACACAAGCCTTCTTCATGAATGCCTATGGAGTTGGATCGCAAGTGGGTGCTTTGTTGCCTTTCTCTCGTAAGCACGAAACGGAAGCCGATGAAATGGGCTTGACCTTTATGGCAATGGCGGGCTACGACCCTCGTGTAGCCCCAAGCTTCTGGCAACGCATGAGCGCTGGCGGTGGTCAACCACCAGAATTCATGAGTACGCACCCGAGTCACCAAACTCGAGTGGCTAACCTTAATAAGATGATGCCTGAGGCAATGAAATATTATACAGGTAAGCCAGCTTCAAATAGTTCTGGTTCTTCTACTAAATCTTCCACAAATGCCAAATCTGGTGGTACAAGTAATAAAGTACGTCCAAGTGGTAGTTCAACGAAGAACAGCAGTCCTACACCTAGTAAAAATGGTAGAGTGGCTGTTCCCGGGAAGAAAAAAGATTAAAGCAACTATTTCATTAGCCCTCAAAAAGCCCGCATAGCTTATTTTAGCTATGCGGGCTTTTTTATATTCGCATTCCAAAGTAGAAAACAAAAACTGATGCTACCCAGTATACTCTCACCAAAAAACAACACAAAAAAGAACCTTCCTTTATGGAAATGGCTGCTATCTTATCTATGGTCCGTTCCTCTAGAGCAGCTCAATAGCCAAGTCAATCCAGATTTAGAATTATTCATCTGTAAAGGTAGATTGCGCCTCAACACCTCAGAAGCTACTTATTCTTATGAAGACCTCTATCATACCTATTTCAACGCCTTCCAACACCTGAACCTACCAACTGGCTCAATGAACCAGACACTCATTTTAGGTTATGGATTGGGCAGCATTCCACTTATGCTGGAGCAACATTTCAACTACCACATTAAGCAATATACTGGTGTAGAATTTGATCCAGAGATCGTGCGACTTTGTCAAGACTATTTACCAACAAGCCTACTGAAAAAAACAAAAATCCATGCTGCGGATGCCTATGATTTCCTCCTAAAAAACGACCACAAACAGCAGTATGATTTGATCTGCCACGATATTTTTTTAGACTTGATCATTCCAGAAAAATGCCAACAAACCAACTACTTAGAAGCGCTGAACAAGCGTTTAAAACCAGGTGGGCATCTCTTGTATAACACCCTCATGTTCCAACCCGCTTTAGCAGAAAATGCCATACATTTCTACGAAGGGAATTTCAAGGCAGTTTTCCCCACAGCCTCCCATATAGAAGGAAACGGAAATAGAATGCTCATCTATAAATCACCGAAAAGTAAGGCTTGACAGTCTCATTCGATCATCAATCCTCTTCCACAGCATCCTCACTTTCTTTTACCGGACCCACACTCTCATCATTCATATAAGCCAGCATGATCTTCTCTAAAGAAGCTACATCTACTCTCTTGGCAATGATTTTCTTGTCTTTGTCTAACAAATATACCGTTGGCGTGCTGTGCACATCATACAAAGCCCTGAAATTAGAACGATTCGTTGGGTCCCAAGCATGTAGAAATGGTAAATCCTTCTCTTCTATATAATCGATCCATTTATCCTTTTCGATCTTAGTCGTGATCGCTAAGAAATCTAAACTCTTGTCTTTGTGTCGCTCGTAAAAGTCAACATACTTCGGCATGGTCTTCTTGCAATGCCCACAAGAATAGCTATAAAAGAAAACCACCGTATAATCCTTATCCATTTTATACAGATCAATTTTCTCCCCATCCAAGCCTTCTAAGATCAAGCGAGGTGCTTTTTTACCTAACAAATTGGGCTTCATACGCAAAACCCTTTGCGTCACCTTCGCCAAAGTAGCAGAATCCGCCCATTCCGCTTCGCCACCCACATAATATTTATCCGCCAAATGCACGAAAACGGCATCCATGCCCATCAATTTACTCGTTTCGTATTTATGGGTTAAAGTCACCACCGCATACTTAAAAAGGTCAGGATTCGCTCTCGACTTATCAATAAAAAGATCACAAGCCACATTAATAGAATCAGGGTTTTTAGGCGTCAGATTTTCCAAATAAGTGTTCAGCTTATTGTAGAGAATCGGTGTTCTGACCAAACGCTCATCCTCAAAATCCACATCATCCCAAAAGTGTGACTTGAAGTAGTAATAAGATTTTTGAGGATCTTCTTTTAGATCATCCGGCACAATCGGCTCAGACATTGTTTTCAATATCTTAGCATAAAAGGTACCTTCATGCTTATCCATTTCCGCCAAGCGAAACGCTGCGGTTTCTTTATCATTAGCCGATATTTTCTCCTTTAACTCTTTGGCAAGATCTCCTTCTCCATTCCCCTCTTTTTCCAATGCGGTCAGTTGTTTGACCGCTGCTTTGCGTTCTTTGGTCAACTCCCCCAACTTTCTTTGGTAAGCATTGAAAAGCGCGTTTTCTTTTGAACCGCTCACGCTCATACTATTGACCGCGTTTTTCACATCATCCACCTCTATCTTAAATCGATCTTCCTTCCCACTATATAAAAACTCGAAAAACTTCTTCCCCGGGAAAATCGCCACATAAATACCACCTGGCAAATGCTCCGGACCCGCCATTCTGACCACGCCTTTACCATCCACCTCTAATGTATCCTGCACGAAAACCTTATGTCCGTAATGATAAGCGATATAACAAGTCGTATCCGCTACACCCTTCACCTTCAATTGAATATCATAAACATTTTTCGCCACCGGCGAAGCAGCCACATCAACCGAAAGCAAACACAAAATAATACAAAGGGAAAAGGACAGGCTACGTAATAGGTTCAAAATACTCATCTCTTATTAGGTTCATGATTCAATCCACTAGTATTCGACAATACCAAGGATGTAAAGTTAAGTAAGCACTTATTAATGTGCTAATGTGCTGATTTGAAAATGTGCTAATGCTTTTAAATCGGGCACATAGCCGCAATAAAAGCCTGCGCTACTTTGTGGGAAATCATGTAGAGCAAATTCATGAATTTGCTCTACGGCGATCTTAGTTGTTTCAAAAAAAGCGCAGCCTTTTACTGCGGCTACCGGGCTAT
>JAHDGT010000026.1 GCA_020631675.1 Bacteroidota bacterium | reverse complement strand
GCTACTCCAGCTAAAGCTAATGGCTTATTCGACACTTCTTGTTCAGCTAGGAACATCACTAAACTGGGTACTAATCCGCAGTTCGGAGATGCTCATGCTTTAAGTGCGGCAGAGTTCTATAACTTGTTGAAATCCAGGTATGATGGCAATAGTTTCGACCGTAGTTATTTAAACTATGTGTTCACGAATCTGGGCTATGCGAATGGCTTCGCAAGCGTGAAAGCTAGCGACTTCTCTGATGCGGTTGTACCAGAAGGAACGAAGGGCGTTTTAGGCTTTGCCGACTATCACGGCTACCAATGCGTGAACCTGAATACGAATGAACGGGATCGCCAAGCCTTCAAGATCGCTGCTAAAAACGGCAAGTGTGATGTACACTTCATGAAGACTTGTGGTAATTTCTATTATTACTGCCCATAAGGCGATAGGCATGCTTTTATGCAGTGCCAAAACTCATTAAAAACTAAAGGGACTGTCTTGATTCAAGGCAGTCCCTTTTTTTCATTGAACCAGATAATTTAAAAGGTGTAATAGAAACAAAATACAAAGCCCATGTCAAACTACAGATATCCGATCATAGCCTGCGTCTTCATCCTTTTTGTAGCAGCGCTTGCATTCTACGGACCAATTCCCCAAGATGTGACTTACCACAATTATGCCGACCAAAGAACCCTATTCGGCATTCCCAACTTCTGGGATGTGGTCAGTAATATACCTTTCTTATTCATCGGTATATGGGGCTTGAGAGAAAGCCTTAAAAACTGGTCGAAACGCCCTGGTACGGTAGCCAAACTCATACCCGTCATTCTATCTTGCGCCATCTTCACGGCTTGCTTCGGTTCGGCACAATATCACCTCGCCCCTGATAACCTGTCCTTAGCATGGGATCGCCTACCCATGACCCTCATGTTCATGCCCATCTTCTCTTTACTCATTTATGATTTCATAGGGCGAAAACAAGGAGAATACGCCTTCTATACCTTATTGCCCTTAGGCATTTTCAGTGTTTTCTATTGGCGTTATACCGAATCCATTGGTGCTGGCGATCTACGTTTATACGCCTTTGTACAGTTCTTCCCCATGCTGATCGCGCCTTTCATACTTTGGCTGTTCCCTAAAAAGAAAACCTATGTCAAGTATATCTTGTACATACTATTCTGGTACTGCATGGCGAAGATCTGCGAGCATTTCGATCATGAAGTATACGCCCTGACGGCTGAAATTTGGAGCGGTCATACCATCAAACATTTGCTCAGTGCCATAAGCTTGGTGTACGTGGTTAAGCTCTTTAAAGGCTGGGAAAGCGAGTCATTAAGCATAGATGCCTGAAAAAGCAATGCACGCATTCAAAATGCGCTTGCCTTTTTGTACCTTCATACCATCTTCAACCAAAATTACTTCTTCAGATGGCCGTCATCCCCAAGCACAATGGCAAGCGCGTATACGAAAACTACGAAGCTGGTAAATACCCTCAAGACAATTGGGATGTGATCGTCATCGGCTCTGGAATAGGAGGAATGTCATGCGCTTCGGCCTTAGCCCATAAAGGCAAAAAAGTACTGGTTTTAGAACAGCATTATATCCCAGGTGGCTTCACCCACTCCTACGCCCGCAAAGGCTACCAATGGGATGCGGGCGTGCATGCAATCGGACAAATGAAAGCGCACCACCTGCCCGCGAAATTGCTGAAATGGTTGACCAATGATGGAGTAGAAATGCTCACATTAGGCAAAGTCTATGATACCTTTAAAATGCCCGATGGTTCGGAAGTGGGCTTCCCGGATAACTTCCGTGATTTTGAAGCCATGCTCAAAGAACGCTTCCCCGAGCAATCAGACAATTTAGATGCTTACTTTGATTGTGTGAAGAAAGCTGCAAGTACCTCCAAGTCTTTTTTCCTAATGAAGACCATGCCCAAGGGCGTCAGCAATATGGGTGGTCGACTGAATCGCTTATTCAATAAAGATTGGTGGGGACTCACCACTAATGAAGTTTTAGACGAAGTAGGCATTGAAGGACATTTGCGTACTATCTTAACAGTGCATTGGGGCTATATCGGTTCCGTTCCTAAAGAGTCCAGCTTTGCCTATCACGCCCTCACTCAGGTGCATTTTTTCAGCGGAGCTTATTACCCCAAAGGTGGCTCTAAACAGTTCGCTGCCTGCATGTTAGGCAATGTGATCGACAATGGTGGTTTAACCCTCTGCAAAGCAAGTGTAGCGGAAATACTGATTGAAAAAGGCAAGGCAAAAGGCGTGAAATTAGCAGATGGAGCGACCTTCAAAGCTCCCATCGTCATCTCGGCAGCAGGAGCGAAAAATACGGTCAATGAATTGATCACTCGTCAAAACCTACCTTTGAAATGGGCAAACCGCATCAACGCTATAGGTGATTCTCCTCCTTATGTCTGCTTGAATATGGGCTTTCGCGGCGACATTCGAGAAGCGGGCGCATCCACTGCTAATCAATGGATATACGAAGAATGGGGAAATGAAAAGCCCTATTGGAATTTCAGCGATCCCGACGAAAAACCGCACATCCTCTACATTTCCTACCCTTCATTAAAAGACCCGGAACACGATCCCGGACCCAAAGAAAAACATACCGGAGAATGCGTCACCTTCATCTCTTGGGAGGAAGTCAAAGCATGGAAAGACACCCTAGAAGATGATCGCCCCGAAGCTTACGAGAAATTCAAACAATCCATGATCGATCGTATGCTCGCCGTCATGCGCGAACACATCCCCGAGGTCATCGATAAGCTCGACTATTACGAACTCTCCACCCCCTTGACCACCGTCTTCTACACCCGTGCGATCAAAGGTGCGATCTACGGCTTAGAAGCCACCCCAGAACGCTTCAAAAGTCCGGCATTAAGTGCCACCACCCCCATCAAAAACCTCTACCTCACTGGCGTGGATATGGGCGGTATGGGCGTAGTAGGGGGTATGTTGGCTGGCGTACTCACTGCCGCTACTTTAGAGAAATCCATTTTAAAAAGATTCACTTGATCGGGTAAGTTGGTAACTTTAAACTATGACCTTAATTCGGACTAGGAATAGTCAGTTTCAAATCAACGATATTATCATCTCCGATCCTGTCGATCAGTAAATGATAGGGGTCAATACCGGCTCTACTTGGTGCTTCATCCAAAATCAACTTAAGGGTATTATCTCTTTTGTTGAATTTATGTAGCTTATAGTATAACTCTTTCTCCTTGACATCTCCATCTTGTATATCTCCGTAGACACCAATGTAGATATAGTCATCTAAAACCAAAGTTTCTTCTTTACCCTTTTTATCTGCTCGGTATTTATCAATTTCTACGGTCAATATAAGTTCGTATTGACCATTATTTAAGGGTCTGTATTCTCCTTTTACAGCCTTATTGTTGTAAAGAACAATGTCTTTGATCATATCATCGACCAGGTATTGCAAGCTGTCCGGTGTCATGCGCTCAAGTTCTTCTACAAAATCATGTGTATTCGTATAGGGTGGCTCTTGATATGCATTCTTAGCAATAAATCTTCGCATGACCATATTCAGGCTATCCGCACCTAAATATTCTTTGAGCGCATTCATTACAACACTACCCTTGGCATAGTGAATATAATCTTGATTTTCTACCTTTAATAGAGGTAGTTCCGCAATACGTTCACCACCACGACTTCTTAGATAGGCATCCATTTCATATTTCAAGAACTTTCTGGAAATGCGTTTGCCATATTCCTTTTCCAAAGCCATCAAAGCAGAGTATTGTGCGAAAGTCTCGGAAAGCATGGTCACTCCTTGCATCTCAGCACCCAATACTTGATGTCCCCACCATTGATGCGCCATTTCATGTGCTACGGTATGGAACACCTTATCCACATCGTCCACATCATTGTACTTAGCGATATAACCCATACTTTCAGCATAAGGCATCGTTCCCGGAAATGCCTGCGCAAATGAAGCATAGCGAGGGAATTCGATTATTCGAGCCTGCTTGTGCGGGTATGGGGAGAAGTTTTCGGAAAAATAAGACAAGGAGCTACGTAATGCGCGCATTATTCTATCTACATTATATTCGTGTCCTTCGTGGTAATAGACTTCTAAATCCACATCTTTCCACTTCTCCCTTTTCACTTTATATCTTGCGGATAGGAAAGAGTAAAAATTCACCACTGGCTTGTCTAATTCATAACGGTAATAATTCCTGTTGTTCTTTTTCCATTCTTTTACTAATGTACCTGGAGCAATGGCTATTTGATCAGCAGCTGTACTCACTGTAGCTCTTAAACTGATCCAGTCGGCATCACTAGAGATGCAAGAGTTTCTACAAGCAAAAGAACAAGCATGCTGCAATTCAGGTGCTCTACCACTTGGCGGCAATCCGAACTGCTCGCGTGCTGACGGATTGTGGTGCTCTCTATTTCTATCGTAGCCTATTATAGGCATAAAAGCACGACTATGAATAAAAGTCCCATTTTCATTGATCCACTTTACTGAAATTTCATTTTCGATTCCCTGAGCTTCATAATCAGAATGAACATAAAACTGTAATGAGTCACCAGGATATAGAGCATTATCTAAGCGGTAGATGTAGTAATGCCGTTCGTCATCACGGTATACCAAATCGCTATTGGGTAAATCGATCTTCGTTCGGTAATCAGAAGAGGTGGTAAAATGAATAGAGTCAATGGGGTGATCGTGTTTGTTCTTTAAAACGACCGCTGTAAAGGCTTGCATCTTTCGGGCATAGGGATGAATATCAATGGTATGATCGAGTGCCACGATTCTTGGTTGATCAATATTCTCATATTGTTTATACAAATTCTCATAGCTCATGTCTATTCGGTTCTCTTCCAATTCACTTACATGCTCATTCAGAATATTCGCATTGTAGAACAAATAGCCACCCACTAACATCCAAATGGATAGCACACTATAGAAAGAAACCGACAGCTTTCCATTGAATCTTTGTTTGGCCGCAGCCAAGCGTTTGCCTAAGTTCAACGTATTGCCTCGTGCCCAAAACAGCACGCTACTGATGACGAGTATAGATGCGAACAACAACCAATACAAATTATACCATTTCAGTCCCGCTGCACCTAGCGCGTATTGGTGCATATCGGAATAAGTAAAAGAAGGAATGCCCCCAATGATCATTAGATTGCTTTCTATCTCTAATGCACTCCAAACAAATTGATTAAGTACAAGAAAGAGGATAAACAAGAAGAAGCCGAAATACATATTATTGGCAAGCACATGAATAAATAGGGAAACTGCGATAAGCAAAGCAAAATGCCCCAAGTCGATCAAAAACAACTGTTTGAAATACTGGATGGGTTCGAAGATATAATACCCTTGTACCGCTTGCATACCCATACCCGTGAACATTGCGATCAATAGTATGAAAATGACGGCGGATAGCATACTCAAGTATTTCGAGGCGATTGGTATCCATGAAGGAAAAGGAGCGGCATCGATGATCTCATTGAACTTATTATGCCTTTCTCGCCATACCATAGTGCCTGTATAATAGAGAATGATGACATAGATGAACAGATGGAGTGAGCCTTCAATACTTTCCAGCATTAAATAGGTAACAGGGAAGCTTCTAATACTTGATGCATTGATGCCCGCCATTAGGTTGATCACCGAAAAAAATGTGATGATCATAAAAGCCGGACTCTTTACTATTCCGAAAAAATCAGACTTGAACTGACTGAGTAATTGAAGTAAATAACTCGTTTTATTGTAAACAGTTGATACAATAGGAAGCTTCGATAATACTTTAAAATGTTGATTCGGTATTTCTGATTTTTGTGTTTCTTTTTTTCTTGCCTTATTGCTTCTGACAGCAAAACTAAAGTTATAATAGCTGGCGGTAAAGATCATGGCGGCGATGCCCAACCAAAGCAACCTATTGGCTAACATCGGCCCAGCAAAGCTTAACCACTGACTGTTTTTTTCATTCAACGTCCAGTATTTCGTGATCTCGGAAATGGCATTCACACCGAATGGATCCAACCATATAGCCAGATGTGCGTACTCGTGGGTGGTTAAAAAATTACAAGCGAATAGATACCCGACCAATAGAAAGACCGCACCGACAAATGATATACTAGTGCTTCTGAACTTGACGGATAAAGCAAATATAATTGCACTAATGAGTATGGTGTTTGGCAGTAAAAAAGTGAAAAAAGTATCTACATAAGCCATCACATAATTGGGTCCGACCATACTTAAATCCTCATAAAAAAAGGGTGCGACAAAAACAGCCAACAGTATGCCCAATAGAGGAATACATGCCGCGAGTACACTACTCACAAACCTTCCTAATAAATAAGATGTGCGCTTGATTGGAGCAGAAAAAAGGATGGAATGAAAATTATGATTGAAATCTTTAAGCGCAGCTTGATTCACAAATGTTGTCGTCATCACCACGGAGATCAAACTGACCAAAGCCGCATAAGACATCATGGCGAAAGGAGAATTGATATTCACATTTCCCATATCACTCCCAACAGTAACATGCTCGAATATGGATGCTGAGAACACCATTAAGAAGTTGACCAAAAAGAAAATATATACCAATGGACTTTTTATCCAATGCTTGAGTTCGAAAAAGAGAAATTCCTTGAACATAGTTTTGAATTTTAATTGTTTATTGATTTGCTTAAACTAGCTCGCTTTCTAAAACCGGTATAGTAGCTTCCAAGCCCATGATTTTTGTGAAGAAGACATCTTCAAGTCCCGCGTCTACTCGCATGAAACCATTACCCGGATTTTCAGTGCTTAGGATATGAACAAGCGGGCGTCCTGAAACAAGGCGACTCGAAATGATTGAATGTTTCCGTTCAAGATGAGCTAACTCAGATTTATCAACTAACTTTTCCCAAACCATTCCATTGAGTTCTTCGGTGGCATCACCTGGCTTTCCTGCATACAGTAAACTTCCTTTATTTATGATGGCCATATTAGAACACAACTGACTCACGTCTTGCACAATGTGAGTCGATAGAATAACAATTACGTTTTCCCCTATTTCTGCCAATAAATTGTAGAATCTATTACGCTCTCCGGGATCTAAACCCGCTGTAGGCTCATCTACAATGATCAGTTTAGGATTTCCTAAAAGTGCTTGTGCAATACCAAATCTTTGCTTCATACCCCCAGAAAAGCTATTTACTTTATGTTTTCTGAAATCATAAAGGTTTACTCTGTGTAAGAGCGCATCTACTATTTCTTTCCTTTCTTTGGTATTGGTGATTCCTTTCAATACTGCGAGATGATGCAAAAGCTCAAGCGCGTTAGATTTAGGGTAAACCCCGAATTCCTGAGGTAAATACCCCAACGTTTTTCTTACTTCATGTTTTTGCTTGACAACATCTATATCCCCCAAATGAATACTTCCGGCATCTGGTTCCTGTAAGGTCGCGATGGTTCGCATTAAGGTGGACTTACCCGAACCATTAGGGCCAAGTAGTCCGAATAATCCCGTCGGTAGCTCTAAGGAAACATTATCAAGCGCTTTCACCCCGTTAGCATAGGTCTTAGATAGATTTTTAATGGATAATCTCATGATGAAGATGTTTTATTGATTGATTTGACCCCAAATCTATACCCACTAAAGCCCCTTTAAAAAGAATAGTGATACATCGGTTAAGACCTGTGACCATCGGGATGAAAGCTGGGATGAACGACCTATATCACAAAAAATAGCAAGTCATTAATATCTTTGATAGCTTGCGGTATGATTCAGTTTTTACAGAAAAGATGGGTATACCATAGCTTAATATGGGTCACTTTGTATTTGACCTTTGCTGCGCTAATATTTTTCTCGAAAGAGAATACGCTTAGCATTTTAGAGTGTCTGCGTGAGCCGTTTTTCTCAATTGCCCCCATCTTCTTATGCACGTATCTGGGCTTTTTCGCAAAAGAAAGATTTTTTGATGCCCGTCAATATTTGATATATCTACTTTCAGTTGTCGCTATAGTGGCCATATGCGTTATGGTCTACGAAACACTAGACATGTTAGATGGTGAAAGAGGAAATTCCAGAACGCAGAACATTACCAATTTCGTTTTTGTGCAACTCTTCGCTGTCGGGCTACAATATTTTAAAAGAGGAATAACCAATCAATACCAGCTTCAAGAACTCAGAGCTAAAACCGCGATTTCGGAACTGAATGCGCTGAAAGCACAGATAAACCCTCATTTTCTCTTTAATACTTTGAATAACATCTACAGCATGAATCAAATTGATCCTGAAAAGGGGTCTGAGATGATCATGGAATTATCGGATGTGATGCGCTATCATCTTGAGTTTTCAAAAGAACAAAAGGTGAAACTTGAAGAAGAGATACAGCTATTACGATCTTACATCAAATTAGAGCAGCTAAGGTTAAGAGATACTTGTGATGTGAAAATAGACTTCGATGAAGTGGATGACTCCCTAATGATTCACCCATTGTTTTTCATACCTTTCGTTGAAAATGCTTTTAAGCACGGCACACACCCCACAAAAAAATGTTTTGTACATATTGAATTGCGTACAACAGCAACAGCTATTTTATTCACCGTCAAAAACAGCATCATAGCCAATCGAAAAGTAGTAAAGACCAATATCGGACTACAGAATACCAAGAGAAGATTGGAGCTTATCCTTCCTGATAAACACCAGTTGAACATCAAGCAAAATGAGCGAAACCATTCCGTAGAATTAAAAATCGAACTATGAAAATGATTAAATTACTGATAGTGGATGATGAGCCTTTAGCACATCATGTTTTAGAAGGCTATTGCGAAAAAATAGACCAAGTTCAGATTGTAGGAAGCTGTTTTGATGGTATCTCCACGCTCAATTTCTTGAATAAAAATCAAGTGGATGCTGTTCTACTCGACATCCAAATGCCAGATATAACGGGTATAGAACTACTAGATACATTAAAGAATAAAGCTCCTAAAATTATTTTCACAACTGCTTACTCTAAATATGCGATGCAAAGTTTTGACTACGATCAAGTAGTCGATTATTTACACAAACCCATAAGATTAACCAGATTCATAAGAGCACTGGAAAGACTGAGAAAGGTATTGAGAATGGAAGAAGAATTCCGAGCTGAATCAATTGACAGAACACCCGAGCAGACACTTAGTAATCCGTCAAATTTCATAAGCTTGAGAGATAATAAAGTCGTTTACAGAATACCCCATGCCAACATCAATTACATTCAATCATGGGGTAATTATTTGAAATTCTTTCTGAAAGATCAGAACATCAAGATCGCCAGAAAAACCATTAAAGCTGTAGAATCAGAACTGCCGCCCAATCAATTTTTGCGGATCCATAAGTCCTATATTGTCAACATCAACCATGTCAAAGCCATCACTGGCAACCAAATCAAGTTAGATGATCTTTTACTGCCCATAGGGAAAAGCTATCTCGTAAACGTAAAGAAAACACTCTTGAATACTAACTGAATTTCCTAATATTCATGCCGCATCCATGCAATAAAAAGGCTTCAGATTCAAGCTGTCATCAAAAGATGTCGAGCAGGAAATCTTATGTCTTGCGCCTTAAGTCTTATGTCTAAGGCGTCAGCCTTTCTACTGCATGGTCGGGCTATCCGTTAAAATTCCCCGCCTGCCTGCTGCTGTTTGGCAGGCGTAAAAATGGCTACCTCTGGGCCGCCTTTTTACACCGCCAAACAGGGCGCATTCAGTCGGCTCATTACCACTCCTATCCCTTGCGGAGGGTCATCTCTTCCTAAGTACTCGTACTAAGGATTACTGATGATCAGCTAAATCTTTGGAATTCGTATATTTACATACACACTTTTGCCTCAATACTCTTTCACTATGCGTATTCATACCAAATTATGCATCACCCTTTCCTGGGTGATGCTTTTGTCATTAGCCAGTTTCCCATTTAGCACTTTTGCCCAGATCACATCCGCCTTCAGTTATACGGATGATGGGACTAAAGTCTGCTTAGTTGACGCAAGCATTCAGACCAACCCGCCCGCCGTTATTCTTCACTTTTTAGATGCTGAACTCAATACAGAACAGTATACCAGTGTACGTAGAAGACCGCTTTACGGCAATGGCGACGAATGGGAACTTATGCAAGCAGGTATAGCTCCGGGTACCGAATCCTGGACAGACTATGAAGTGGAAATGGGGCAAGTCTGGGAGTACCAAGTAAAACGGATCAATGCGGATGCCACCTTCGCCATTGGTTATTGTGGGGCTTCTCTACAACATGACCAAAGCGACTATCGTGGACAAATGATTCTTATGATGGCGGAAGATGTACCCGAAGCCTTGCCCGAAAAAGTGGAACGCTTAAAACGCGACTTGACAGGTGACGGTTGGTACGTTAATGAATTAAGCGTACCCAAAGGAACCTATGGCTATGAAGACGGAGAGCTGGCCTTGGAAACAAGAACTTTAGTACAAGAAATGTATGCGGAAGCTCCTGAAGAGGATAAACCTAAAGTACTATTCATTTTAGGGCATGCACCAGTTGCGAGAATGGGCACCGGCCTACAACCCCCGGATAACCACATCGAATTCTCAGGCGCAAGAGGTGCGGATTGCTTTTATGCAGATATAGACGGAGAATTTACCGATACCGCTACCTATGATGTTCCTGAACAATACTATGGCCTAACAAAGAACTATCCTGATGATCTGAGATGGGATCAAGACCGCATTCCATCAGAACTGGAAATGGCATTCGGACGAGTAGACTTTTTCAGAATAGACCCAGATAATGCTGCACCTGAAATGGATCTGATCGAGCTGTATTTGGATCGCTTACATGCGCATAGGCATATAGAAAGTGGTGAGAAAATGGGTACCCGTTCCGCCGCCTTTTTCGAAGATGGATATTCAAATTCTACAGATGGTTCTTTCCGATCTCTTCCTGCCTTTTCTACTGGTGAAGAAGTATTGATCAGTCCTGTTGCTGATCCTTCCGGTCATTGTCAATGGGTACAAGATAATGGACCTTTTCTTATGTATATGCAGAATCGTTACGTACCGAATTATGGTGAATTTGAGACGGTTGGCATGGATGCTTTAGTGTATTCCAGTGATCAAAGCGCATGGGGCTATGGAGACATGCCCATGTACGGTGCGAATAACCAAAGTAGAGTAAGAAGCCTGCTAAGTGCGGATACAAAGTGCCTGATCACCCTTTGGACTACTTCTGCTATCAACCTCTTTTTTCAAGCAGGACTTGGCGAGCCGCTTGGTGTAGCCTGCAAGCAGATCATGGAGCATAACAATGAAAATCAACGCCTTGAAAAACCCGAAGTGAACTGGGATAATAACGATTGGTGGAATAGGACCCACTTCAATTTTTATGGTGACCCCACACTGAAACTTTATCAAGTATTCCCCGCTAGTGAGCTGACAGCCAGCATGGTAGACGGCTATTTTAACTTAGAGTGGGTCGCTTCAACAGATGAAGACTTGATCGGTTATCACATCTACAAAAGCACAGAAGAATTCGGTGTGTATGATAAGATAAGTGGAGATACACCTTTAACAACTACTAACTTTATCGATCCACTTTATCAAGAAGGAGATTGGTATATGGTTCGTGCGATCAACTTGCAAACTACGGGTTCGGGTGCTTTTCAAAATGCGAGTCAAGGCGTCTTTTTACAAGGGGAATTCCCTACTCATGTAGAAGCTTTGACTATTAAAAAGGCCCTGAAAATTGCCCCGAATCCTGCAATAGACCAAATCCATATTTCAACGAATACCGCTTATGGTCAACTAAAGGTTTGGGATGCGAACGGCAAGTTGATGTTAGATTTTGAAACTAATAATAGTACCCAAAGTATATTGGATTGTTCGGAGTGGAACAGTGGAACGTATTTCTTGGCAATTCATCAAAATGAACAGTGGCTGATGCGTGCTTTTATTAAACAATAGGTCGTACTAAGCTGCTTGCTGAATCATATAAGTCTGTATATAAACAACCCAAGCCAATACAAAAACAAAAGAGAATTTCTGAATCAGCGGGAGGTAATATATGCCATGTGAAGTGTAATAAATGTAGTTGTTCAAACCCATTACAAGCAGGCAGAAAATGCCCCAATACAACATGGTCCACTGAGCTTCCGTGTAGATGCCTATGAAAACCCCGATCAAAGCAAATAGTCCGAAAAAACTGGCTACAGGTATCGCAGGATCGTGCAGTTCGGAAAACAAGAGTAAACAGACAAGCATAGCGATGGCTCCCCCATATTTTACAATAGCACTCCATCTATTTGATAGTGCAAAGTATTCAGGGAACTGCCAAAAGAAAAGAGATAAACTAGCACATAAAATGACCATAGCGGTCATGGCTACCGGAAAAGCTTTATTCGGCGCACCGTTTTTTGCATCTACTCCTAATAAAGTGCACCAATAATTGTGTTGCCAACTGTAGCCTATAGCATTGACATCCACTTCATTGCCACCCGGGTAAAGTTGGGCTGCCCAGAAGTACATAAGGCAAAACAAAATGACACCAATAATAGGAAGGTATAGCCACATTCTACTATTCATTTGCATCTAAAGTAAACTTCCAGAACGACTCTTCCCCATCTTTTGGGTCAATTAACTGTTTTTTTGTGATTCCCCATTCTTCTAACAATTGAATGGAAATGGAATTTTGTTGACTGACCGTTGCAATAATGGTTTTGCCCCACACTTTCTGATTGCTTTTGAAAAAAGCCAAGACTTCGCGCATTAAGCCTTTTCTTCTGGCAGCAGGGTGGGTCATATATACGATCTCTAATTCCTGTTCGCTAGTATACTGGGTTTCTTTTAGCTCGAAATGACCACACAGCAGATCGTTTTCATAAATACCCCAGATCCAGAACCAACGTTTGCTTTCGGTATCATCGTAAATCGTAAAGATCTTCTGGAAAAATTTTCGTTCTCCTGCTTCATCCGCAGTATCTGCGCCTCCCCCCATAAATTGTAGAACGGCAGGGTCTAAACCCATTACCACAAAACGGTCTTCGTCTTTTTGGCGGTAGGGCAGGAGCGTAAACCGATTCGTTTTTAAGTGTGGAGGATACATCTGCTGATCTTATATTGTGGTATTGAACTTAACAAATATAGATCAAAGTGTCACAACTCCAACCACTAAGAATCACAACAGGCTGGTCAGTAGATTGGAATACCTTTCTAGAAATAGACCCTACAGCAGACAATATGATTCATTTGTCTGGAAGCTCTTTACTCTTATTAAGTAACCGGCATCATAAGAAGATCATTTGCTTAGAATGGCGACCAGAAATGGACATCAATGGCAGCTATAAACTATATCTGATCAATTCAGAGTTAAAATGGGATTCGAAACGAAAAGCGTATGCACATGAAGGAGATTGGGGCAATAACTTATACCTATTCAGAACCAAGGATAGGGCAGAGGTCGTTAAAGAAGTAGAACGCTTAATGGTAGAATTCATGAAGTACTAGGTAAATAAACAAAAAAGGGAGCAGCTCAAGCTGCTCCCTTTTTTGTTTATTTACCTAAAGTTTCTCTCATATAAGTATCCAAGCAATTGTGCCTTTCGTGAGAGTAGGGGTGGGTGCGTAGTACCTTTTGAACAAGGTCAAATTGTTCCCCTTCGCCCATGCGCTCAAAGAAATCGAAGGCTCTTCGTGGGTCGTAGCCAGCACGAACGGCAAGTTTCGCTCCGTGGCGATCCGCTTCATATTCATCTATCTGACCAAAGGGCTGTGTGACGAAGTTTTCAATGTTGGCGGCTAAAACGCCGTATTCACCGCCATAGTTTTTCCCTACAACGCCTTTAGCGGCTTTTCTCAAGGCATGCTTTTTATCCACATGCGCTATTTCATGACCTATAATAAAGGCCAATTCATCATCACTCTCCACATATTCTAGTAATCGGGTCGTCACGTATACATGTCCACCCGCTATAGAGAAAGCATTCAAGGTCATACCGTCTTGAATAATGTGTACTTGGTAGTTAATGCCCGGTCGCTCTGCATATTGAGCTATGCTTTTGAGCATGTTTTCTAACTTCTTTTTGTCTTTATGCACATTAGTGATTTTGTTCTGTCCTTTCATTAGCAGATGTAAGGAGTCACCAATGTGGTTTTCTTCCGCAACACTGAATTCAAAATAGTCTACTGCTTGGTTTTCTAAGTCTCGTGCCCAAGCATACCAGCTTTCCACTTCATTATTGGGGTCACATTGAGCAGACAGCCCGTTGACAGGGGCGATCAATACGAATAAGAAAAATAGGAGACCGGAATAAGTTAGGCAGTTGTTGTAGCTCATAAAAAGGGTATGATTGCTTGTTAGATTTTTGAATTTGAAAATTTGAAGATGAGTCAATTTGAAAATGATCTTGTGATCAAGCGCATTCTCAAATTAGCTCATTGTCAAATGGGTTTCCCGCGCAAGGGATAGGAGTGGTATGAGGTAGCCACAAGTGCTATTGAGCGGCGGCTTACAAAGGCGGCCCAGAGGTAGCCATTTGTAAGCCTGCCAGCGAAAAGCACTTGGGGCTGCCGAATTTAACGGATAGCCCGGTACCCTGCCGCAGGCGGGTATGCGCCCTGATAATATTTAAGTATAATAAAAGCTCAAACACTTCATCAAAAAAGTCCCAAAGGGACGACATATTCAAAGCGACGAACGTAAGTCCATCGTGAATAGTCAAAGGCGCATTGACACAACGACTAAAAGACCGGCAATAGTGTGCCAAAAATAGTCGATATGCGCTAATTGGACGGTTTAATACAAGAATAGTTAAAGAAAGCTAATACACAATCTTTATAATCCTATTATTTCCTTATGCTGACTTGTGGTAAAACCCTATATTTGCACTCAATTTTGCGCGGAAGGAAGTAGCCATTGTTAAAATCAAAGGTTGTTTGATCCGCTATTGAAACGATTTTACATCATTTTACAATAACGAAAGCATTATGCAGGCAAAGGGATTGGTGAAGTTTTTCGCCATTGCACTGGTTGTCGTCTGCTTGTATCAGCTTTCCTTCAGCTTTGTCGCTAATAGAGTGGACAATAAAGCGGAGGCTTATGCTGATCAGCGTGCGGAGACACTGGTTGCCAGCTTTACAGGGCAAGACAAGGATGGTTACGCCAAAGAGGTGCGTAAAGACGAGAAACGCCGTTTTTTGGATTCTGTACAGAACCAAGCGGTTTACCCTGTATTAGGACATACCTATAAAGAGGTACGTGAAAAGCAATTGAACTACGGTCTGGATCTACAAGGGGGAATGAGTGTTGTTCTCCAAGTACAGGTCGAGGAAGTAGTAAAGGCTTTAGCGAACGAAAGTTTAGATCAGAACTTCAATACGGCTATCGAGAAAGCTCGTGATTTACAGCTGGCTGGTGAAGGTGATTATGTGACTTTATTCTACCAAGCATGGCAAGAAGTGACCAGCGGTAAGGATGTGTCATTGGCATCTATCTTCAGTACGCCTGAGTTGCAGGATCGCGTGAAGTTCGGTAGTACGGATCAGGAGGTTTTAGATGTGATCCGTTCGGAAGCGAAAGACGCGGTTCAACGTACTTTCGAGAACATCCGTACTCGTATTGACCGTTTCGGTGTTGCTAACCCGAACATCAATCTTTTGGAAGCTTCTAACCGTATCGTGGTCGAGCTTCCTGGTGTGGATGATCCTGATCGTGTGGGTCGTTTATTACAATCTACCGCACGTTTAGAGTTCTGGGAAACTTACGAGAATGGTCCTGAAGTGCAGACGGTCTTCAATAATATGAACACTGCTTTGAAAGATAAGTTAGGTGTTGATGATGAAGACGATGCGGATAAAAAAGCAAAAGATGCGGAAGCGAATGCTGATGCGGACGCTGATAATACCGCTGAAACGGACACCACAAAAGCAGAAGGAGATGACGGATATGATCCTTTAGCGGAAGATGGTGGTGATGAAGAAAGCTCTGTGGCTGACTTTAAAAAGAAGAATCCGTTCTTCTCAGTGGTGCAGCCTGTGCCTTCTCAGGGTCCTGTAGTGGCTTATGTGAACGGTGTGGATACGGCTCAGTTCCGTCGCTATATGGCAATGCCTGAAGTAGCTGACGAGATGGATCAGACCATGAAGTTCTTATTGGGTCGCGATCCTTTTGTAAATGAAGATGAAGACGAGGGTACGGTTTCTACTTTGTATCCTGTATATGTGATGCGTTCTGACTTAGGAGATTTCGTCGCGCCTTTATCGGGTGATGTGATCACGGATGCGCGCTATGATTTAGATGCGAGTCAGAATGTTGTGGTAAGTATGTCGATGAACTCTGATGGTGCTAAGAAGTGGCAGCAGATGACGCGCGAGAACATTCAAAAGTACGTAGGTATCGTACTGGATGATGTGGTTTACTCTTGTCCGCAAGTGCAAGGAGAGATCGCTGGTGGTAATACGCAGATCTCTGGTAGCTTTGACATCGCGGAGGCGACTGACCTTGCCAACGTATTGAAAGCGGGTCGCTTACCTGCTCCGGCACGTATCGTGGAGGAAGCGGTTGTAGGACCAACGCTGGGTGAAAAATCTGTTCGTTCCGGTTTGATGTCCTTGTTCATCGGTTTCTTATTGGTATTCTTATTCATGGTACTCTACTACTCTGGTGGCGGTATCATTGCGGATATCGCGTTGTTATTGAACATTTTCTTCGTGATCGGGGTCTTATCCTCCTTAGGGGCGGTATTGACACTTCCGGGTATCGCGGGTATCGTACTGACCATTGGTATGGCCGTGGATGCGAACGTGATCATATTCGAGCGTATACGTGAAGAATTGGCTTTAGGCAGTTCCTTGAAGAAAGCGATCAAAGACGGTTTTTCTAAGTCTTACTCCGCGATCATCGATGCGAACGTGACCACCTTGATCACGGCCGCCATTCTATACTACTTCGGTCTGGGTCCTGTACTTGGTTTCGCGACCGTATTAATGGTAGGTATCTTCTGCTCTTTATTCACAGCGGTATTGATGTCTCGTTTGATCACCGACTGGTGGGTTTCTAGCGATCGTAAATTGGCTTACTCTACTGGTTTCAGTAAAGGCATGTTCAAGAACTTGAACTACGATTTCATTAGTCGTCGTAAAATGGGATACTACATCGCGTTGGTGTTCTTAGTGATCGGTATCGGTTCTTACGTAATGAAAGGTTTCGAGTTGGGTGTGGATTTCAAAGGAGGTCGTAGCTATGTCGTTCAATTCCCACAAGAAGTAGATGCGAATCAAGTTCGCTCGTCTTTAGAAGCACCTTTCAAAGCAGCACCATTGGTGCGTACTTATGGCGGTGACAACCAATTGAAGATCACGACCAGCTACTTAACAGATAGCAATGCACCAGATGCGAGTGAGCAGGTAAAACAAGCCTTGTACACGGGTATTAAAGATTATTTAGGCGGTGCTTCTTATGAAGCCTTCAATAATTCTAAAACGGGTAATATCCAGTCGGCTCAAACAGTAGGACCAACCATCGCGGATGATATTCGTAGAGGGGCATTATGGGCGACCATCTTCGCTTTATTGGGTATCTTCTTCTACATCTTATTGCGTTTCCGCAAGTGGCAGTATGGTATGGCAGCGGTATTAACGATCATGCACGATACCATGATCCTATTAACGCTTTTCACTTTGTTACCGGGTATATTACCTTTCACAATGGAGATCGATCAGAACTTCATCGCGGCATTGCTTACCGTGATCGGTTACTCTATTAATGATACCGTGGTTGTATTTGACCGTATTCGTGAATACTTACAGTTGAACCCTAAACGCGATCAGAAAGAAGTGATCAACGAGGCGATCAACAGTACACTATCTCGTACGATCATCACTTCGGTTACCACTTTATTCGTAGTAGCGATCTTATTCTTCTTCGGTGGTGAGGTATTAAGAGGTTTCTCTTTCGCCTTAATGATCGGTATCATCGTGGGTACTTACTCTTCTATCTTCATCGCGACACCATTAGTGATTGATCTTAGCGATCAGTACAACAAGCGTGTGAACGCTGGCGATAAGAAATCGAGTAAAAGCAAAGCAAAAGCTAAAGCAACGGCTTAATTAATACCGTACCGTATCTATCGGCTTAGCACTGAATAACCAAAATCCCGCTATCAAGCATGAAGTCTTGTTAGCGGGATTTTTTTGTTTAATAAACTGATGTGTGAATAGGATGAATGTGCTGATCGTTTTTCAATACGCTGTTTGTTATTTTTAATGGCACATACCCGCAATAAAAGCCTGCGCTAGTATGCGTCATAGTAAATCGACGTCGAGCAGATAGTCTCATATCTCGAGTCTCATGTCTCGGGTCTAAGAAAGCGCAAGCTTTCACTGCGGGTACCGGGCTATCCGTTGCAATTCCCCCGCTGTTCGCTGCTTCGCTGGCAGGGCTAAAAATGGCTACCTCTGGGCCGCCTTTTTAGCCCGCCGCTCAGTGCGCTCCTTAGCGGGCTCATTTCCACTGCTATCCCTTGCGCAAGCATTTATTTAAAATTAGTCATTGAATATAAATTATGTCAGATGAACTTTCGTTTCGATTATTTCGTTTGTAAATTAGAGCGTGCACGCACTATTAGGGCAAGCCTCAAGCAGATTTAAATTAACTCATTGATAAAGAGCATGGGAAAGTCAATAGAACACATATCAAAAGCTGAACAA
>JAHDGT010000025.1 GCA_020631675.1 Bacteroidota bacterium | reverse complement strand
GAGCGAGGTTATTATGATGACTTCTCTACCGATCTGGGCTGGACGGTTGTCAATACCGATGATGAAGCAGCAGGTATTTGGGAATTAGGAGAACCATTAGGTACCTATTATGAAGGTGGTCCATTAGCACCGGAAGAAGATGCGGAAGACGATTTTGGTAATAGCTGTTACGTGACCGGTAATGGTTCAACAGATTATTGGGCGGATGATGTGGACGATAATGTTACCCGATTGATTTCCCCTACTATGGACCTATCGGGCTTTTTCATTCCTCGCTTGGAGTTTCTACGTTGGTATCGTTGTACGGGTGGTGATGGTGCTCCACCAGATGATATTTTCAATGTGTACCTGAAAAATGGCGATGATCCAGAAATTTTAGTAACCGCCTACTACCCAGATGACGAAAATAATGGCGAGTGGACGGAAGAGACCGTTTACATCAGTGAGTTCTTGCTACAGTATAATGAAGTACAGGTCATCTTTGAAGCTTCAGATGGCAATCCTGGTCACTTGGTAGAAGCTGCTATGGATCAGTTCATTGTTGATGATGCCTTCTTCAGCAGTATTGAGGAAACACCCAACACCAACATTCAGCTGTACCCTCAGCCTGCCAATAATCAGCTATTCATTCAAATGGAAGATGCGTCTACTTTCTTGAGCACTGATGATCAACTACATCTGCAAGTCTATGACGTGCATGGCAGAAGCATTCACCAACAAAACATCACTCAAAACTTGACTAGTATCGATTTAAGTGATTGGGTAAGAGGTGCTTATTTCTATTCTATTAGACAAGCTGGAGAAGCTGTAAAAAGTGGTGCTTTAGTAGTTGAATAATGGTAAGTGTTTAGGTCAGGCAATTTTGGCTGAAAAACAGCTAAGCTAAATAGTTACGAATAATGATTTATTGTTGGGTGCATACCCGCAATAAAAAGGGTTTTACTGCGGGTACCGGGCTATCCGCTAAATTCGGCAGCCCCAAATGCGCTTCGCTGGCAGGGCTACAAATGGCTACCTCTGGGCCGCCTTTGTAGCCCGCCGCTCAGTCGCATTTGGGGCTGCCTCATACCACTCCTATCCCTTGCACGGGTACATTAAAACCAGAAAAATAAAATAGCAATATTCGTCCTTAAAATTGAATTTGTTAAATCGGGCAAAAACCCTACCTTACAAATAGATGACATCAAACTCCAATTTTCAAATCCATCAATAAACCCTCATAATATTATGAATTCAAAGACTATTATAACAGGTGCCGTTTCTGGTTTGATACTCGGATTAGCTCAAATGCTACTCTTAGGCTCAAGCATTGATACCTTGATCATACCTATCGTTTTGGGTATCCTTATCGCATTGGTTGCTGCACGCTTACCTATCGCTGGTACCATTTTAGGGGCAGTTGCCGCAGGTGCTATCATTTTCGCTATCAGTGCATTGATCACAGATTACTTAGTAATGGATCACACTATTTTAGGTGCGATCAATGGCTTATTGATCGGTTTGATCATGGCTTTTGTAACGCCTAAATTGATTGGTTAAACTTGATACTTTCACATAACACCAATCCATAGACATTAATGTTATACCACATCGCTATTATCGATGGATTTACATCCATCGCTTTGATGTGCCGTCCCTTTGGGACTTCAAGGTTTTCCTTTGATTTTGATGTGGATTAGTATAAAAAAGGGCTGTTTCGTGAATAACGAAACAGCCCTTTTACTTTGCAATCATCTGATCGATTAATTATTACTCATCCGAATCTGGTGTATCTGGAGCGTCAGAAGCATCATCACTTGTGGTTTGCTCATTAGCATCCGCAGCGGCTTCATCGGTAGCTGATGGAGTTGTGTTTTCACCATTAGCTGGGGTTTCAGCTGCATTCTCCGTTTCCTCTTCACCATCATCAGTAACAGGAATCTTCGCTACACTGGCTATTTCATCTCCCTCATTCACTTTGATGAGGCGAACCCCTTGAGCAGCTCTACCCATTGTACCGATCTTATCTAAGCCCATACGAATGGTGATACCAGATTGATTGATGATCATCAAACCATTTTCAGGTAACACATCTTTCAAGGCAACCAGCTGACCTGTCTTATCGGTTACTGTCATGGTTTTTACGCCTTTACCACCTCTGTTGGTAACCCGGTATTCTTCTAATGGCGTACGTTTACCATAACCATTTTCCGAAACGTTCAAGATCGTCACATCATGTGCCGTTCTTCCGTCTACGCAGATCATTCCGACCACCTCATCATTACCCGTTTCCGCCAGGCGAATGCCTCTAACACCAGAAGCAGTACGACCCATAGCCCGCACCGTATTCTCTGGGAAACGAATCGCTCTACCTGATCTTGCACCCAATAAAACTTCACAATGTCCATTGGTCAGCTTCACTTCTAACAAAGCATCGCCCTCTTTTATGGAAATCGCATTGATACCATTCTGACGAGGACGAGAATAAGCCTCAACTGAAGTTTTCTTGATGATACCTTGCTTGGTACAGAACATGATAAAGTGAGACTTCAAAAACGCTTCGTCTTTCAAATCCTTGATGGTCAGATAAGCCATCACCTTATCATCCGCTGGAAGCTGTATCACATTTTGGATCGCGCGCCCCTTGGAGGTTTTAGTCCCTTCCGGAATACGGTAGGTCTTCAACCAGTAGCATTTTCCTTTCTGGGTGAATACCAGAAGGTAGTCATGTGTTGAGCCTACGAATAAGTGTTCAATAAAATCTTCATTTCTTGAAGCACCTCCTCTAGATCCTCTTCCTCCTCTACCCTGCTCTCTGAACTCGGTCAAGCTGGTCCGCTTTACATAGCCCATATGAGAAATGGTCACCACTACCTGCTCTTCCTCGATCAAAGCCTCCATGTCGATATCGCTATCGGCATGAACGATGTCCGTACGACGTTCATCTCCAAAACGGTCGCGGATCTCGATCAGCTCCGTTTTGACAATATCCATACGCATGCTACGGTCAGACAAGATCATCTCGAAATGGTTGATCTTTTTCATCAACTCGTCGTAATCCATTTTCACCTTGTCGCGCTCTAAGCCGGTCAGCTTTTGTAGGCGCATATCCAATATGGCCTTGGCTTGAATCTCGCTCAGATCAAAACGGCTCATCAATGCTTGTTTCGCTTCATCAACCGTTCTGGAAGCACGAATCAGTTTGATGACTTCATCCAGATTGTCGATCGCGATGAGTAAGCCTTCTAAGATGTGCGCGCGCTCCCGGGCTTTCTTCAAGTCGTATTCCGTTCTACGCACCACCACATCATGGCGGAACTTCACGAATTCGACCATCAAGTCCTTGAGGTTCAGAATGCGCGGGCGACCATTTACCAGACAAACGTTATTCACCCCGTAGCTCGACTGCAAAGGGGTATATCTGAAAAGCTGGTTGAGTGTCACATTAGAGTTCGCATCCCGTTTTAATTCGAATACGATGCGCATTCCCTTTCTATCCGATTCATCTCGAATAGCGGAAATACCTTCTATTCTTTTTTCATTGACCAGATCCGCGGCCTTTTTCACCAAATTGGCTTTATTGACCTGATAAGGGATCTCAGTGACGATGATGCGCTCTCTACCGTTCCCGTATTCTTCTATCTCCGTCTTACCGCGCACGACAACTTTACCGCGACCGGTCGCGAAAGCCAAACGAACCCCATCCGTACCATAAATGATACCTCCAGTTGGGAAATCAGGTGCTTTAACGATATTCATCAACTCCAGAATATCGATCTCGTTATTATCGATATAGGCGATGATGCCGTTTACGATCTCCGTAAGGTTGTGCGGCAACATATTGGTTGCCATACCTACTGCGATACCAGATGCTCCGTTTACGAGCAGATTAGGTAGCTGGGAAGGCAAAACCGAAGGCTCCTCCAAGCTATCATCGAAGTTCAGCTTGAAATCGACCGTATCTTTCTCGATATCCGAAACGATCTCATCAGAAATGCGCTCCAAACGCGCTTCCGTATAACGCATCGCGGCCGGACTGTCACCATCCATCGAACCGAAGTTCCCTTGCCCTTGTACTAATGGATAGCGCAAAGACCAAGGCTGCGCCATACGCACCATAGCCTCGTATACCGAACTATCACCATGAGGGTGATATTTACCCAGCACCTCTCCTACGATACGAGCTGACTTTTTAGGCGATTTGTTATAGCCTAAACCCAAATCTCTCATTCCGTAGATCACCCTTCTCTGCACAGGTTTCAAACCATCACGCACATCAGGTAAAGCACGGGAAACGATCACCGACATCGAGTAGTCGATATAGGCGGATTTCATTTCCTCCGAAATGTTGATAGGAATAATTTTATCTACCGACATATTCTCAATTAAATTCCTTGATAATACTCTGTTTGTCAGTCATTTTAGCAAGTTGACCAGCTTGAACTGTTAGGACTTAAAATAAGTCTGTACAATTGAACAAATTTACGAATTTTAAGGCTAATAAACCAGTTTTTCATACGATTATAGTTCCTCAAGTTTGTACGGAACTATTCAGAATATTTACTCGTTTACTTGTTAGTTAATACAGAGGGTTGTATATTTGCGCCCGCTGAATTGGCGAGGTAGCTCAGTTGGTTAGAGCGTCGGATTCATAACCCGGAGGTCACGAGTTCAAATCTCGTTCTCGCTACTAAGAATAGCTAGACTCATCGCATTTACCGCGGTGAGTCTTTTTTATTTTATAAGCCGATGATACTTTATCATTCTTTTGCTTTTCATGAGGCATATTCAACATAGTTTCCACTACGCTTATTTGATGTGGTTGACCTATGTCAAGTCCTTACCAAAGCGTTTTCTTAGATGCATTTTGCACTTTGCTCCAAATAGCTTGATAAGGCTGCTTTTTCCAATGAGGCATCAACTTTGGACTACTGCGAAGAGTTTGAATTTAGTGGGGACTGGTAGAAATGTTTTTTTAAGAATTTTCGCTTGGTTCCTTAGACTGTTGCATTTCGTTTTTGATCTGATGGCATTGCCAGAGCTATTGTCGTTTTTATGGTGTTTGACCCACCCTAGCAATCGAAAAATGACCGCACTGGAAATTCAGGAAGCGAAATTGGTATATGGGGAGCAGATTCCTTATGATTTAGTTCGCATCACCCCCTACTCCTTGATCGCTAAAGCTGGTGCCTATTTCGCCCGAGCCAGTCAGATGGGTATTTGTGCGTTTTACACGATCCATTTCACAAGACCCATCGACCCGAAACCTGGAAATAAGGATATGGCTTGGTTGGTACATGAATTGGCGCATGTACACCAAATGGTCAATGCGGGGAGTCGGTATACCAGTGAAGCCATTTTCGCCCAGTTTTCTGACGGCTATGGTTATGGCGAGCCGGAAAGCTTACACTTGTATAGCATAAAGAGATTGAACAGAGAGCAACAAGCCTCCATTCCTGAAGATTATTATTACTACATACTCTATCGCAAAAGGCATCCTCACTATGGTTATTTGCAGGCGAGTGATTATGTGGGCATGATATCAGAATACAGGGCAGGTATTATTTGAGACGTACAAAGCCATACATTTTAGAACTATGATTTTTATCCTTCTATCCATATGCTGTAGTGCATCTTTAATGTTGCTCTTCAAGGCTTTTGAGCGTTATGACATCAATTTATTTGCTGCTATTGTAGTGAATTATTGGGTCTGTGTGGCTACCGGATTACTCAGCTCACCTAAAGTAGTTAGCTTACTCAACAATGATTTAACGGCTAAAGCATGGCCCTTATGGGCAATCGCATTGGGCTTTATTTTCATCAGCGGTTTTTTCTTGATCGGTAAAACCACGCAATTGAACGGTGTAACGGTAGCCACTATTGCCAGTAAAACCAGTATGGTGCTCCCCGTAATGGCCGCTGTTTATCTATATGGCGACAGCATCACTTTTTGGAAGATAAGCGGGGTGATTTTGGCTTTGGTCGCCATTTTTCTCACCTCAAGTAAAAGCGGTGAAGAAGCATCTACATCTTCTACCAAAGGGGCTTCATTGATTTTACCCTTCAGTATATTCTTGATCGGTGGGATCATAGAGATCATTCTGAACTACAACCAACAATATTATCTCAATTCAGAATTGGAAAATGCCTTATTCACCATCTTCATTTTCGCAATGGCGGCTATTATTGGTAGTATAGTTTTACTTGTTAGAAGGCTAAGCATGACCCGCAAAGATGTCTTAGCGGGTATCTTATTGGGCATACCTAATTATGGTTCTATCTTATTCCTCTTAGCGGCTCTGGATAAAAGTGGTTTGGAAAGCTCTGTGTTTTTCACAGTTTTGAATATGGGAATCGTTCTGACCGCGGCAGCAGGTTCTATGCTGTTGTTTAAAGAGCGGCTTAGCCCAATTAACTTCTTGGGGATCGGTGCGGCGATCGCCGCTATTTGTTTGATGTTGGTGTAAACAAAGACATAAGATTCAAGACGTAAGACTTAAAATTTTACACTGGAAACCACATTCAAAACTCAAAATTCTTCCATTCAAAATTAGTCACCCGCGCAAGGGATAGCAGTGGTATGAGGTAGCCCCGAATGCTATTGAGCGGCGGCTTACAAAGGCGGCCCAGAGGTAGCCATTTGTAAGCCTGCCAGCGAAAAGCATTTGGGGTTGCCGAATTTAACGGATAGCCCGACCCCGCATTGAAAAAGCGGCGCATCCACCAATTCCTTCAACGGAAAAAGGTGAATATGCCGCTTTTTTATTGCGGGGATGCGCCATGAATAAAGACATAAGATTCAAGATTCAAGACGATATTACCATCAAACATCCAGCAACTTATAGCCTTGTCCGTGAACATTCATGATGTTCACCTGCTCGTCTTCTTTGAGGTATTTTCTGAGCTTAGTGATGAAAACATCCATAGACCGACCGGTGAAATAGGTGTCTTCACCCCAGATCTTCTTTAGTGCTTTCTCACGTGGCAAGATGCGGTTTTTATGCTGGCAGAGCATATCCAGCAGTTGCGACTCCTTAGTGGTGAGTTTCCGTTCATTATCCGCCATGGACAGGAGCTGTTTGACCGGATCGAAGGTATAATTACCTATATCATAGTTATCCGCCGGTATAGCTTCAGCACCGCTTTTCTGTTGCGCCCTCCGCAAAATCGCGTCAATGCGCAACTGCAGCTCCTCCATGCTGAAGGGCTTGGTCATATAGTCATCTCCGCCCAGCTTGAAGCCTTCTACTTTGTCTTCTTTGAATGAACGTGCGGTCAGGAACATGATCGGTACTTGACCGTCTTTTTCACGGATCTTCTTACCAAGGGTGAAGCCATCCATGATCGGAAGCATCACATCCAGCACACACATGTCAAACTGTTGGTTTTCGAAGGCGTCGAAACCTGCCTGACCATCTTTACACAGTGTGGCATCATATCCTTTAAGGGATAAATATTCTTGTAGTATATCACCTAAGTTGGGATCATCTTCGACCAGCAACAATCTTGGTTTACTCATACTTCTTTATATGTTGAATTTACTTTTTAACACATTTATAGGGCTATGTGTTTAATTGTTTCCCATTTAATGGAAAACGAATTTCAAAAACACTACCCTTATCCAACTTACTAGTAGCACTTACTATGCCACCATGCGCCTCAACCATGAGTCTAACGTAACTCAAGCCCAGTCCGAAACCCTTAACATTGTGCACATTACCTGTAGGCACTCGATAGAATTTGTCAAAGATCCGCTTCACGGTCTCTTTGCTCATTCCAATGCCTTTATCTTGAATAGATACGATGAACTCTTCATCCGTATTTCGGGTCCGAACCGTAACATCAGGCGTTTCTTTGGCGTATTTGATCGCATTATCCAATAGGTTCAGGATCATATTGGTCAAATGCAATCTGTCTCCCTTTAATACTACATTTTTCGCCTCTAAATGTTCTTCTAACACCCCGTTCGCATTCTGAATACGCAGATTCACCTTTTGAAGAATATCACGTATCAGATCATGCATATTCACCTCCTCCATATTCAGCTTCAAGTCGCCTTTTTCCATACGGGCGAACTGTAGCACCTTCTCCACATGCTGTTTCAAACGCTCGTTTTCATCGGCGATCATGCTTACATATCTACTCACCATAGACTCTGAACGGGCTAAACCGGGATCGGCCAACATCTCACTTGCCAATTTGATCGTACTGATCGGGGTCTTTAATTCATGCGTCATATTATTGATGAAGTCGGTTTTCATATCACTCAACTTCTTCTGCCGTATGATCGTGCGGATCGTACTAGCGAAGATCAATAATATAATGAGGTTGAAAAGAAAAGAAGCGCCCAACATAGCTTGTGACCTGCCCAATAAATACTTCTGTCGGTTCGGGAAGAACAACAACAGTTCTCCCTTTTGGGCGAACATATCATTCTGGTAGAGCTGGTGACTGTAGTCGCTATTCAATAACTCCTGACTTACCTGATTGGGCTTGGCGAAGATCAGATCCCCTCGGTCAGAACGCAAGCAGAACTGATAAGCGGTTTCAATGCCCATATTATTCAATGCCCCCTCAATGGTCTCGTCCAACTTACGAGGATCAATGCGTTCCGCCAGCGGTTTATTGCGTATCGCCATTTCAAAAGCCAAGCGCTGTACTTGCTGGTGGTTATGCGATATCTGCTGTTGGATCATTTGTCGCAGCACCCGTCTGTCTTGTAACCTAAGCGGTACAATATGATCGGTATACTTCGGCTCCCATAAAATATTGATGTCTTCGATCACAGAATCCATATTCTCCACCCGCACCTCCGACCGTACCAGCTTCGTACCGCCCAGACTGATCGTATCTTGACTCTGTATGGTTCTGATCTTAGACCCTAAACCGGGTGAATAAGAAAGCTGTGCCCGCCTAAACCCGACATTGACGATCTCATTGGGCGAGTAGCGCGCCAGTACATCCAGAAGATCATCCGTACACTCCAGCACCACATTATCAATAGATTCCAGTATGTCTCCCGGGCGAAGATCAGCATGATCGGCACTCGTATTCGGTATTACCCTACTCACTTCTATACCATCACAATGCGTCGCGTTCGGATTAATATCCACTCCTAAAAACACCTGCGTTTTATTATTGCGCAGCTGTTCCAAGAGCATATTATTCGTCTCCTCGTACTCATCGATCATCAAAGCATACTGGTTCATCATGGCCGCAGAACCAGAATTCGCCGATGCGACCGCTGTAGGCTCTCCTTTAGGAGAAAGATTGACCGGAGGCAGCATATTATCCGGATCCACGCCCATGCGCATGGCTTCCAATCGCTCCATCTTCTCGATCTTCTGCGCGATATGCTCCATGGCATCATTCACAATATGCGTGAACTGCTCCTCTTTCACCCGATAAGAGTCCGTCACCCAACGATACTGCAAGTACACCAAGCCCGTTAAGGCCAGCACCATCGCGATGATCAATATTTGTAATTGTCCTTTAAGCATATAAATGTATTGGGCGCGTGCCCGCCTGCGGCAGGTCACCGGGCTATCCGTTCCTATTAAGCGCACTGCCTGGCGGTTCGTCGCTGCCTGTTGCGGTGGCTACCTCTGGGCCGCCCCCGCAACAGGCGCACTCACTCGCCATGCAGCACACTTAATACCACTCCTATCCCTCGCGCGAAAAATCGTACCGAAATTGTAAGAGCGTTCCTAGGTATGCGACGCATAAGTAGTCCCTACAAAATTACGGTTGTAGCACCCCTAATGTTCACGATTAACGCTATTTAACAGGCATTAACGAGATCTATCAAGTGTCTGTCTTACATTTGTAGTCAAGCTGACAGAATTCATCAGCTATTTTATCCCATCCAAAATATCCTTTTTTATGAAAACATGGACAAAATTGTTAAGCACCTTTTGCTTGCTCTGCTGCATGGGACTGCTCATTTCCGCCCCCCAGAATGCATTAGTAGCACAAGATGCTGCTGAACCAGAAAACGGAAAGGGGCAGATCCGCATCATTCAAGACATTGACGGTGAGCGCACCGAGATCAATGAGGAGTTCAATATGGACGACTTAGAGAATGGCTCTCTGAATGATTTGATGGACAAGCTCAAAGAAATGGGCATCGATATGGACTTGGACATCGATTTCGATGGCATGCCCCAGAACTTCATGGACATGAAGATCGAAGACATGGAAGAGCTGGATATTGATGCCGATGATGTGAAGCAATTCCGTTTCGGCTTGGATCTGAATTTAGAAAATTTAGATGTTGAGCAACTATTGGAGAAGCTGGGCGACATGGACATTGATATCAATATTGACGAAGAAGACTTCGATGGCAGCAATGGCAATCGTTTCATGATGAAGAAATTCTACTTCGATAGTGAAGGAGATAGCAATGGAGAGCGTGCATTTGAAGATTGCTTTATGCGCGGTCAAATGCCCATGAACTTAGAGCAGAAGCCGCAATTGGGTGTTACCATCAGCCAAGAAGAAAATGGCTCCGTAGTCATTGACCATGTTACAAAAAACAGTGCTGCCGACGAAGCAGGCTTAGAAGCTGGTGATGTCATTCTTAAATTGAATAAAACAGACATCAACTCTACTTCTGACTTAGTAGAAGGCATAGCCGATTTAGAAGTTGGGGATCAAGTGAAGATCAAGTACCAACGTGATGGTAAAAACAAGAAAGTAAAAGCTACGCTAAAAGAGCAAAGCCTTGCTGCTCGTGGCAAGTGGTTCAATAAAGACGGTAGTTCTTGTGTTCCTGGTCCTGGATGTGTACCCGGAAAAGATTGTTTCCCAGCATCAGGAGCCAGAAGCGGAAAATGGTTCAATAAAGACGGCAGTTCTTGTGTTCCTGGCCCAGGATGTGTACCCGGAAAAGATTGTTTCCCAGCACCAGGTTGCTGTCCTAAAAAAGAAGGCAGCTTCTTCGGTTGGAATGAAGATCCTGACAAAGTAAAATTGGGTGTGGTCATGGACATGCCCTATGAAGAAGGTGGTCACCCAGGCGTATTAGTACGTAGAGTGATACCGAATAGCGCTGCTGAAAAAGCGGGTATTCAACGCGGAGACATCATTTATCAGATCGACCAAGCTACGATCAATAGCAATGACGACTTAATTAATTTCATGAACGAATGCAACATTGATGATGAGTTACGCATCTCTTATAAGCGTGCGGGTGTTGCAGGAGAAAGTACCGCTATTTTAACAAAGCCAGAAAGTCCGTTCCAAAAACTACATGGAGATCAATTCGAGTGGTTTAACAAGGGGAACGAAAATGGTGACAAGGATGTGGACATTCAAATCTTTGAATTCCCAGAAGGTGAAGATGCCGAAGATTTCTTAAAGAAATTCCAAGGTGAAAACTTTCAATTCTTTGAAGGTGAGGGTGCGGAAGAAATGTTAAAGAACTTCCAAGGTGAGAATCCTTTTTTCTTCCGTGGCAGTGTTGTCATTAAAGATATGGATGATGCCGATATGGAAGAAATGGCTAAAAAAGGCATTGACATACCTCAAACCGCCGCTCCTGAATTAAGCAATGTATCCTTCTTCCCTAACCCTAGTAATGGGCAGTTCAAATTGCGCTTTAGTAGTAAAGCAGAGTCTTTGGTTAAAGTGCGTATCAGTGATCTTTCAGGAAGAACCGTTTTTGAAGAAGAGCTGAATAACTTTTCCGGAGATTACGAACGTCAGATCGATATTTCTGGAAATGCGAAAGGCATCTATCTGATGCAGATCTCTCAGAATGATAAGGTGATGAATAAGAAGGTGATCATTCAATAAAACGAGTCTTTTTTAAGGCTTTTAACAGACATAGAAGAGCGGTACGTTTGTATCGCTCTTTTTTGTTTTCATATCCTAAGTACGAAGGCTAAATTCGCATTATGAGTTTTTGTCCTGATTTTTTCATTGTTGGTGCGCCCAAATGTGGCACTACTGCCTTGTATACTTACCTACAAGCACAGCCTTCCGTCTTCTTAGCACCTAAGGAGTTGTACTTTTTCGGGCAAGATTTCACCTTCCGTCAAGCGAGAATGGAAGCGGATTATTATGCGTCTTTATATAGGGAAGCAAAAAGTGAGCAGCTTTCAGGAGACGCTTCGGTCTGGTATCTATACTCGCAAACCGCTGCAAAAGAAATTCATAGCGTCAACCCAAAGGCAAAGATCATCATCATGCTTCGTTCTCCTAAGGATCTGCTATACTCCTTACACAGTCAACAGTTATATGCTGGCAATGAAAACATTCAAGATTTTGAAGCAGCATTAGCAGCCGAAGAAGAAAGGAAAGCAGGAAAAAACATCCCCCCTAATATTGGCTGTCCCTATGAGGGCTTGCACTATTCACAAGTGCCTTTATTTAGCGAGCAGATCAAACGCTACCAAACTGTGTTCCCTCCTGAACAAATGAAAATCATTGTTTACGACGACTTTAAAGCGAATACCGCCAAAGTTTTTCAGGAAGTAGTGAGCTTCTTAGGCATCAGGGCAGACAAAGCCATAGATTTCGCACGGGTAAATCCGAATAAACGCATCAGATTTGCTTGGCTTAGGGATGTGTTAAAGCAACGGTCTCCCCTACTCATTAAAATGGCTAAAGTGCTTTTGCCAAGCAAAAAACTGCGCTCGTTTGTTTTAGATAAATTATGGTCTGTTAATACGACTTATGAAGAAAGACGCCCTATGCGTAAAGAAACTCGTGAAAGACTAAATGAGCAGTTTAAAGAAGAAGTGTCCGAGCTATCCGCACTTTTAGAGCGTGACCTGATGCATTGGATAGAAGAGCGCACAATGTAAACTAAGTTTTTAGATAAAATGATTTAGCCAGAAGCCTTAAAAAAGACTTTGTGCTCCTTTGTGTACTTCGTTCTTTGTGGTCAGCAAAGTCTTGATTTTCAAAATCAATTAACCAATAAGAAAGAAGAGCACGAAACAACACGGAGAAATTTAAGCAAAGCCTCAACAGCATTGCATTTGTCTGATAACTTTCTTTACCCAGTATAAGGCTTCAAGAACGGAATATACGCACAGACCTCCCCTTCCTCATAGTCATGCGCTCTCGGGGGTAAACACAAAACGCCACTACTTTGAGTAAGCCGTAGCAGATCCCCAGAACCACTACTGACCACTTTATTAGCCAAGAGCATACCCGTATCACTATAGCTGATCCGTACTTGTTGAAAACGGCAAAGCGAAGCACTGGCAGGCATTGCTTCCGCTAACTGAACAAAGATGCGGTTTTCATTCAGCCCCATGCTTTTTCGCCACCAAGCCAAGAAGTACAAATGGAAATTGATAAAGGTGGAATTGGGATTGCCCGGAAAAGAAAAGATCAAGGTGTTACTAGCGGTATGCTGCCCAAACCAGAAAGGTTTCCCCGGACGTTGCTTGACTCGGTGAAAGATTTTCTCCACACCTAATTGCTCAAACACCTCAGGCAAGAAATCGAATTTACCTTTAGATACACCTCCACTTAGGATCAGTATGTCTTTAGTTTCTAAAAGCTCGGCAATGCGTAGGCGGAGTTGTTCGGGCTGATCGTTAAGGTGAAGCACTTCAGCAGAAATGTGTAGGCGATTCAATGCGCTTTGCAAGCTACTGCTATTGGAACTGCGTATTTGGTGCGCAAGGGGTGTTCGTTCAATAGGTACTAGCTCATTACCTGTTGAAATGACCGCTATATGAGGCGTTTTTTTTACTATAACCTCACTTTTGCCGAGCGTAGCAAGTACCCCTATTTCTGCCGAGCTGATCAGCTTGCCTTTGGCTAAAAGCAAGCTCCCTTTTGGGGCATCACTGGCTTGAGGATGTATGTTTTTGCCTTGCTGGTGGGTATGATTCTCTTTTATGCTGGCAATGCCATTTGCTATATCTACCTGCTCGTACATAATGATGGTATCACAGCCTTTAGGCAACATGGCACCGGTCATTACCTCTAAGCATTGTCCAGCTTTTTCTAATGCTAAGTGCGGACTGCCTGCTGCGGCCACGCCTTCGATGGGAAACCGTCTTTGCCCAGCAGCATAATCATCGAAGCTGATCGCGATACCGTCTTTGGTGGAACGATCAAATGGCGGGAAGTCTCGATCGGCGAAAAGATCCTCAGCCAAGACCCGACCGCAGCTCTCTTGCAGGCTGACCGTTTCTTCACCATAATCTTTTGGGTGTGATATAACGTGTGCTAAAGCAGTTTCGTAGCTGATCATATAATGAGGTAATGTAGGGGCGACCCTGTGGTCGCTTTTTATAGAGGTAAAATACAGTGCCTATAACAGTCCCATTCCACTCACCAATAACACCCGTACACCCACTACCAATACCAATAATGCGGTGATGCGTTTCAAGGCGATCGGACCAAGTACTTTAAGGCTGGTTCTTACCCCCAATTGTCCGCCTAAAAATACACATATGCCTAAAACGAGCAGCAATGACACGGGCACTTGGAAAGTGCCTGCTAACAATAAGCCCCCGATCCCAGCTATAGAATTGACTAAGATAAAGAAGCTGGCTAATGCGGCTATTCGTATGGCGCGATCAAAGTGCATATAGTGTAATATTGGAGATAGAAAAATACCTCCACCGATGCCCACTAAGCCAGAAAGAAAACCAATACCACCTCCTATAAGGGGACTCAAGTATAGGGGGTATAAGTTCTGCTTTTCAATACAGCTATGATCCTTTGAAGGCTTTTGTCGTGTTTGTAAGAAGAGTGCTATAGCGGCCGCAATGAGCGTCATACCCAGCAGACTAAAGAACAACTCTTCTTCTAATCGGAGGCTTGCGCCCATAAAAGCCAAGGGCATACTAGCCAGCACAAAAAGCAGAAAAGACTTCCAATTCACATGTCCGTTTTTGAAGAAAAGGTAGGTGCTGCCGCCCACCACCAATAGATTACAAAGCAAGGCAAGACTGCGAATGCAATAGAAATCAGTCAGACATAAAGCCAATAGCGCAATGTAACTAGAGCCACCACCAAATCCTGCGGAGGAATAAAGCGTTGCGATCAAAAAGAAAGCAGCACCTAAGCCAGTTATTTCAAAGGGGGTCATTTTTTAACTCATTCTTGTTCAGCGATCAAGCGTTTCGCCTCTTCGTAATCCGCTAATGCATTGGCATTGAACAATACTTCATCTTTTGCGGGATGGGTCAATTTAGTAGCATTATTGATCAAAAATTTACGCGGGCAGGTACTTTGTTGAGCGTCTAAAAAGGCTTTAGCTTGCTGCAAGGCTTGTGGCTCCCAAATGGCGCATAAAGGTTCTGGTAGTGGGTTTTCTTCTCTACGTGCGAAGGCCGTAGCCATATGGCTATTAGAACGTTCTTGGATCAATTGTTGAATACTCGCTTCATCCATTAATGGGAGGTCGCAAGCCAATACTAACCAAGCCACATTCGGATAGGCGTCATGAGCAGACAGCATGCCATTGAATGGTCCGCGATACTGATTATTATCCGTGATGTAGTTGAAGTGATCCGGAAGTGCTCTTGTTTGTTCAGAACGAACACTCATGAATGTCTTACTGCAATAAGCATCTAATAGCTCGTATAAATACTCTTGCTGGGGCTTGTCTTGGTGGTAAGTGATGTGTCCTTTATCCCTGCCCATGCGTGTGCTCTTACCGCCTGATAAGACCAATCCGTACAATTCTACTTTATTATCGTTCGAAGTCATTTTTTCCTCCTGTTTTTTGCTCTAGTTGAATAGTACTGATCTTGATGTCGTGGCTCAGTGCTTTGCACATATCATAAATGGTCAAAGCAGCAACACTTACTCCTGTCAGGGCTTCCATTTCCACGCCAGTGCGCTCCCTGCATTTCACCATACACTCAATAAGCAGTGCATTTTGATCTGAAACTGGCTGAATCTGAATATTGATCTTTGAGAGTGCCAATGGATGGCAAAGCGGAATCAGATCCGCTGTTTTTTTCACTGCTTGTATGCCCGCGATCTGTGCCACTTGAAAGATACTCCCTTTCTTACTCAAAAAGCCATCAGCACTTAATTGTGCGAATACCTCAGCTGGAAAATGAATCATACCACTGGCCATAGCCATCCGAGTCGTTTTCACCTTATGCGAAACATCCACCATACTGGCTTCGCCTGTATCATTGATATGAGATAGTGTTTTTTTAGTCATGCTAAAACTATGAACTGGTTCAAATTAGCCACCAATAGATGCCATTGAAGTATTGGTCGCTCCTTGAGCCAATCGTTCTGATTCAAAACCGTTTTTCGCCTTGCTTTTTACAGCTTTTACTATAGCTGATTGTAATTCTGCATCACTCGCCCCCTCACGAATTAGGCTTCTTAAATTAAGTGAAGGGTCGGCATATAAGCAAGTGATCAGGTCTCCTTTGGCAGATACCCGTAACCTATTGCATGTTCCGCAAAAAGTACGACTAAAGGAAGGGATGATACCAAAACGTCCTTTCCAAGCTTCAACCGTATAATTGACAGAAGTGGAAGATTTAGCAGCAGGGAGTTGAATCAGATTGGGGTAAACGGTTTTAATGTGCTCCAATATGCGCGTATGATTCCACTCAATACCATTGAACGCTTGCGAACCGCCATTAAAAGGCATTTCTTCTAAGAAGCGTACACTAATAGGGTACTGCTCGCTCAACTTGAGCATAGGTAGAATATCCGCTGTATTCTGCTTGGAAAGCACCACACAATTCAGGTTCACGGCAAAGCCAGCTTCGATCAAGCGATGAAAGTTAGTCATAACCGTTTCAAATAGGTCGCGACGAGTGATCTGAAAAAAGCGAACAGGGTCTATAGCATCTATACTTACATTAATGTTCCGTATCCCCAATGCTTTCAATTCGTTGATGTAGGGACCGATCAGGCTGGCATTTGTTGTGATCGAAATATTTTCAATTCCTTTCAATTCCGCCAATACGTTCAGTAAGGTCATGAGGTTTTTTCTGGCGAATGGCTCACCACCTGTTATGCGGATCTTTTTAACGCCCATGCTCACCATTAACTCACTTAGGCGGATCATCTCGGCTATACTAAGTAGATCTTCGCGTTGGGCAAAGTCGATCCCTTCCGCGGGCATGCAGTAATTGCAGCGCAGATTGCATCGGTCGGTCACCGCCAAACGGAGGTAATCCACTACCCTATTATGTTGATCAATGATCACAGATAAAACGACTTACTGATTAGTGTTTAACTAAGGATGCGCATTGATCCAACTGCTGCCATTTGCATAAAACTCCTTCTTCCAAATGGGCACTTGTTTTTTTAGCTCGTCGATCAAGAAGCGGCAAGCTTCGAAGGCCGCGGCTCTGTGCTTGGTGGATACTCCTATGAACACCACAGGGTCTCCCAGTACTTTGTCACCTGTTGCGTGTACCATGACCAACTTATGAATCGCCCATTTTGCAGCTGCTTCATCCGCTAGTCGACGCATTTCTTTTATTGCGAGGGCTTCATAGGCTTCAAAGCGCAATAGGCTTACACTTTTCCCTTCGTTTTTATCGCGTACGGATCCAAGAAAAGTTGTCGTAGCTCCACTTTCTACATGTTGTAAAAAAGTGTGGTAAGTCATCAAGTCCAAGGGGGAGCCATCCACTATTTCGATCAATCTTTCCATGTAAAAAACTCAAAATCAATAGTGTTCACCCTCCTGCGAAGGGTGGCATCAAGACAAGCTCATCACCTGCTTTTATCATGCTGTCATCTGTTACCACATCTAAATTCGCCGCTACTTTACAGACCGGAAGGTACTTCACTTCGGGGTAAAGCAGAACAAGGGTTTCCAGCAATTCCTTAACACTGATGCTTGTAGTGCCTTCAGTCAGTTGAAATTGCATCTGGCTTTTGCCGCCTAAATCTTCTTTAAGTGCGCCGAATAAACTGATGGAAATATGCTTCTTAGCAGTCATGATATAAAAACTTTAACCCGCCAAAGGTAAAGTAACTGTTTAGGTTGAGCAATTTTGGCTTAAAAATACCTTTTTGCCCTTATACTTCAGCTTTCTTTCCAGCCAGCGCGCTGCGATGCCTCTCAAAAAGAGCTTCGTCTAAGAACAAAAAGCTTGATTTTTTATCTCAAAAGCCCCAACCAAAATAGTTACAATGAAAATTACTTTGGCGGCTTAACAATATCGCAGGAATCAATCTACTAGCACAATCGGGTATAGCTTGTATTCATAGATCCCGTTACCATAAGCATGGCTTAGCCAAAGCTGGGTTTCGCTGATCGCTTTGACGTGTACGTCCGTATAAGGATTCGAAAATAAGTTCAAAGCGATAGAATCTTCACTGAGTTCATACCATTCGTAATAGGTCTGATCCAATGCCGATGGTAAAGGCTGACTGCCATCAGAATAGCTCAAGATGCATTGCCCATCTTCATCAAAACGAACAGCATTGGCGAAATGCAGGAATAAATGGGGCTGCGATTCGTAATTGAATTCCGCTTCTTCTCCTTCTTCATAATAGGTGTGCGCATAGGCATACCAGCCTTCATCATTGAGCAGCAAATCACTCATGCTTTTGTTGGTATCCGTATGGTTTTCTTCGCAATCTTTTTTACATGCGATGATGGTGAGCAAAAGGCATAGCATGCCCATAAAACGGATATGGTTTTTCATTTTGGTTGTGTTTTAAGTGTGATTTCCCAAGATCCCGCGCAAGGGATAGGAGTGGTACTAAATGGGATAGATGGGGAGTGAGTGCCTACGTGGCGG
>JAHDGT010000024.1:4844-18711 GCA_020631675.1 Bacteroidota bacterium | reverse complement strand
CACTTGCTAGTACATCTTATGGTACACGTGCGAAACCCTTCGTAGCAAGTTTTGCTACGAAGGGTTTCTTGTATGTTTTTAAACAAATAAAGAGCCATAAAAAAAGCCATTCTCACAGCGTAGCGAGAATGGCTTTTTTAGTGAAACCCTTAATTTGTTATAGACACATCATCTCGCTTTATTGTTGGTTAATGACCACAATAATAATACTGACGACGACGATGTTGTTAAGTGTGTACATAAAGTACTTTTCTTCTTTGTTGCTACTAATGTATGGCATGTTGATTAGAATTTCAATCTTGCGGTGATTTTTTTCAAAATTTTCTTTTGCGTTTTTAGTAGGTCTGATGCCAACCCATAGGTCTTGATGTTATTATGATTCACTATTGTCGATGGATTTACATCCATCGCTTTGGTATACCGCCCCTTTGGGACTATAAGGTTTTGAACACCGCACTTCTTGATTTTTTCATGACCTTATTTCTTCGTTTTCATGGTATTTTATTCAAAAATCATATCTTTGCATACGAAACAATGACACTGAATCTTGTTTCACTAACAATGAAAGCTAGGGCGCTTTTCTTTTTCAGCCTCCTCAGATTCGTCTGGGGAGGCTGTTTTTGTTTGCTGTTGCCCCGCACAAGGGATAGCAGTGGTTTAAAAAGGCTTGTATCGCGACTGAGTCGCGGCTTGGCGGGGCGGCCCAGAGGTAGCCACGCCAAGCCTGCGAACGAAGCGGGATACAAGCCTTTTTATATGAACGGATAGCCCGACCATGCAGTGGAAAGGCTGCGCCTTTAGACATAAGACCCAAGACGTAAGACATAAGATTTCCTGCTCGACACCTTTTAATCAGTACTAAAATCTAAAGCCTTTTTATTGCATGGATGTGCCCTGATAAACAATTAGACTCGAGATATGAGACTCGAGACTTGAGATTTCGTGCTGTGTGCCGAGTTTTTATTGAATGGATGTGCCTTGATATTAAGTTTGAATGAAGCTATTTTGAATTTTGAGTGGGTGGTTTCTATTGGGGGGAAGATTGGTTAAATTTGTTGTTAGACCTAAGAATTGATGTATGCAAGTTGTTGAGCGTTACCAACCCAAGAATAAGATCCGTATTGTTACTGCCGCCTCTTTGTTTGACGGGCATGATGCGGCGATCAATATTATGCGGCGGATCATGCAGGCGAGTGGTGCCGAGGTGATTCATTTGGGGCATAATAGATCGGTTTTAGAGATCGTGACCACGGCAGTGCAGGAAGATGCGCAGGCGATCGCGATCACGTCTTACCAAGGGGGGCACAATGAGTTTTTCAAGTATATGTACGACTTGCTGCGGGAGCAGGGTGCTGGACACATCAAGATCTTTGGTGGTGGTGGTGGTACGATCTTACCGAGTGAGATCGAGGAGTTGCATGCGTATGGTATAGATCGTATTTACTCGCCGGATGATGGTAGAGAGATGGGCTTGCAGGGCATGATCAACGATCTATTATCGAAGTGTGATTTCCCGCTTGGGAATGAGTTGAACGGGCAAGTGAAGCGATTGGATGAGAAGCGGGCAACGGATATTGCTCGCTTGATCTCATCTGCGGAGAACTTCCCGGAGGTGGCAGGTCCTGTTATTGATGGTTTTGAATCGAGCAACGCGGCTGCAAAAAAGACGATTCCGGTACTGGGTATTACAGGTCCTGGGGGGGCGGGTAAGTCCTCTTTAGTAGATGAATTGATCAGACGGTTCTTACTGGATTTTGAGGATAAGAATTTGGCGGTGATCAGTGTGGACCCCTCCAAACGGAAAACGGGTGGTGCGCTTTTAGGTGATCGTATACGGATGAATAGCGTGACGCACCCACGGGTGTATATGCGTTCTTTGGCTACCCGGCAGAGCAATTTGGCTTTGAGCAAGCATGTGGCGGACGCGATAGAGGTGTTGAAAGCCGCGGCTTTTGACCTGATCATTTTGGAGACCTCTGGTATTGGGCAGAGTGATACGGAGATCACGGACCATAGCGATGCGTCTTTGTATGTGATGACGCCTGAGTACGGTGCGGCGACGCAGTTGGAGAAGATCGACATGTTGGACTTTGCGGATCTGATCGCCTTGAACAAATCGGATAAGCGAGGTGCGTTGGATGCTTTACGGGATGTGCGCAAGCAGTATAAGCGCAACCACAATTTATGGGAGGCGAAAAATGAGGATTTACCTGTATTTGGTACGATTGCTTCTCAGTTCAATGATCCTGGTATGAACAGCTTATATAAAGCTGTTTTGAAAGCATTGGTAGAACGTACCGGTGTTGAATTTGAAGGAACAATAGATTGGGTGACGGGGGATAGCGAGAAGATACACATCATACCTCCGAAGCGAGTGCGCTATTTATCGGAAATATCGGAGAATAACCGACGCTATGACGAATGGGTGGAAGCGCAAGCTGCTTTAGCTCAAAAATTACAGAGTTTACGTCAGACTATAAAGCTGATGGAGACGAATGGAGCGGATAAGGATACGCTGGATAAGCTTCGCTCTTTTGAACAGGAAACGGCTTTGAGTTTTGACGGTCGAAATGCACAGATTTTAGACGGTTGGAAGGATACCGTTGAGTCTTATTCCGCTGATCAGTTCACTTATAGGGTAAGAACAAGAGACATTACAGTTGATACATTTAGTCGTTCTTTATCCGGTTCTAAAATCCCTAAGATCGCCCTGCCGAAGTACAGTGCTTGGGGCGATATTCTGCGCTGGAATTTACAGGAGAACGTACCCGGTTCATTTCCTTTTACGGCAGGTGTTTTTCCTTTTAAACGACAAGGGGAAGACCCTACCCGTATGTTCGCAGGAGAAGGAGGACCGGAGCGGACAAACCGACGTTTCCATTATTTATCCAAGGATGTACCAGCGAACCGTTTAAGTACGGCTTTTGACTCAGTGACCTTGTATGGTGAAGATCCGGATCACCGTCCGGATATTTATGGCAAAGTAGGAAATAGTGGCGTATCTGTTTGTTGTTTGGATGATGCGAAGAAGCTGTATAGTGGATTCAATTGATGCGATCGTAGTACGTCTGTTTCTATGACCATTAATGGTCCGGCGGCCACGATCACCGCTTTCTTCTTGAATGCGGCCATTGATCAGCAGTGCGAGCTGTACATTAAAGCAGAGGGCTTGACTGAAGAGGTGGAAGCGAAGATCGCTAAGCTTTACAAAGGCAAAGAGCGACCAGTTTATCAGGGCGATTTACCAGATGGAAATGATGGTTTGGGCTTGTTCTTATTGGGGGTTAGCGGTGATCAAGTGCTACCTGCCGATGTGTACGCAAAGATCAAGGCGGACACCTTAAAGCAAGTACGGGGTACCGTACAGGCAGACATTTTAAAAGAAGATCAAGCACAGAACACCTGCATTTTCAGTACGGAGTTCTCTTTGCGTTTGATGGGGGACCTACAACAGTATTTCATTGATCATGGAGTTCGCAATTTCTACTCGGTCAGTATTTCGGGTTACCATATTGCCGAGGCGGGTGCGAATCCTATTACACAACTGGCTTTCACGCTTGCCAATGGTTTCACTTTTGTGGAGTACTATTTATCGAGGGGCATGAACATTGATGATTTCGCCCCTAATTTATCTTTCTTCTTTTCTAATGGTATTGATCCGGAGTATGCGGTCATCGGTAGAGTAGCCCGTAGAATCTGGGCGAAAGCCATGAAGTTGAAATACAATGCCAATGAGCGATCGCAAAAGCTGAAGTACCACATTCAGACCAGTGGTAGATCGCTTCACGCTCAAGAGATCGACTTCAACGATATTAGAACGACTTTACAGGCTTTGTACGCGATTTATGATAATTGTAACTCCTTACATACGAATGCCTATGATGAGGCGATCACCACGCCTACAGAAGATTCAGTACGCAGGGCAATGGCCATTCAGTTGATCATTAATAGAGAATTGGGCTTAGCCAAGAATGAAAACCCATTGCAAGGTGCATTCATCATTGAAACGCTGACGGAATTGGTAGAAGAAGCGGTATTGACCGAGTTTGACCGAATTACGGATAGAGGCGGTGTTTTAGGAGCTATGGAAACGATGTACCAGCGTGGTAAGATCCAAGAGGAATCCATGCATTATGAAATGCTGAAGCATACGGGGGAGTACCCGATCATTGGTGTGAATACCTTCTTGTCTAAAGAAGGCTCTCCTACTATCATTCCTGATGAAGTGATTCGTTCTACGAATGAGGAGAAAGAAGCTCAGATCGCTACTAGAGATGCTTTACATGCTGCCCACAAAACAGATGCGACAAAAAGCTTGAGTCAGCTTCAGCAATTGGCCATGCGCAATGAGAATGTCTTTGATCAATTGATGGAGACCACGAAGTATTGTAGTCTGGGGCAGATCACTAATGCCTTATATGAGGTAGGCGGGCAGTACAGGAGGAATATGTAGCGGTATCTCTTAGTCGTCTACATCTTGTACTATGAAGAAGCCGTCTTCTCCTTGTTTTTGATAGAGTGGCATGAGGATCATGCCCTCTATAGGAGCATAGATTTTTCCATTTTTATCATCTGCTAAATACTCTCCCTTACTTACTTTTTGGAAGTTAACATAGCCTGGGCGCATGACGAATTGATCGCCTTCTTGTATGGCATGTCTGTATTTAAAAGCCACACAAGCGGGTAGCCCCTCCCCTTCTTTCTTTAATAAAGCTTCAAATTTTTGATATTGCCTGACTTGCTCCTTTGTGATACAACCCACATTTACTAAAGTCAGCCAAATCGCGGCTTCCATTACATCCACACTATAAGGGTCGTTGTGTTGCCCTGCTTCAAAGCCAAAAGACACCAATTCCAGATCATTGAAATAGTGCATGGTCGTTCCTTTAACTACCACCTCCATTCCTATGATGGCAGGTACATGTAATTGTCTTGCCCACTGACTGCTATTCCCGGTAGTTGTGGCAATGCTATAGGGTCTACCATTAGCAGAGAAAGTGTGCAAGTCGATCATGACCACCTGTCGATCTTCCGCATCAGGGTACTTTCTGGTGTAAATATCGAGAATGTGGTTAAAGCGCATGAGCAACTGTCGCATCTCCCACTCTTCCTGTAATGCCAAGTCATAAGTCGATGCCGCTACTACCCTATTCACATTAGCGGGACTCCACTGCCTATTCAGATCCACATCAATGAAGCGTTGGTCGCGTTTATAGGCCATCATATTGCCTACTACCCCAGCGAAAATCCCTTTCTGGATGCCGTCGTTTTCATTCAACTCATCAAAAACCCTATTTAAGGCTTTAGTACCTGCTTTCTCATTACCATGAATACTTCCTATCGCGATCAACAAAGGTCCCCTTTGGTTGGACTCGTGAAATCCGATGACACGCTGTTTGAACACTTTCTTACTCACTGTATCTAAATTAGTCATTCGATTCTTGCGCATAAATGAGTCTGCCCGCTACTTTCAAATAATCTTGCTCTGTGATCACTCCGAGCAGTTCCTTTGACTCTCCAACCACTGGTAAGCAGCCAATATTATTTTCCTGCATCAATTTGATCGCCTCTCTAATACTTTGCTCCGGTCCTATAACGATTGGCTTTTTGATCATGAGGTCTTTCACTAAGATCTTCTCTTCATTCTTTTGGTAGTAAGACTCTAACAAGAAACGCCTTAAAGTAGTAGCCGTTAGCAAACCGATCAGCTGGTTATTCTTATTTTCTACCATTACATATCTGATCTTACGCCAGTTCATCACCTCAGCTGCTAACTCAACTATTTCATCTTCTAAAACTGTGGTAAGATCCGTTTGCATAAAATCTTCCACTCGTAGGCTTTCTGGTTGCCAACCTTGTAGATCTTTAGTAGAAGCTAACTTCCATGTATGTACCGGTTTATTATCTCTTTGCTGCGTTATCGTTGATGCCGTAATAGCCGTTCTCACCTCTTCTAAAGAGTTTTGGGGTCTTAGTTTAGAAAAGGACTTTAACATCCAGTTCGACCCATTCATACCACTTGTTACACGCTCTTTGATAACATCAAGATACATGTCAATATCTTTCGTATCCACTTTTGCTTTAGCCAAACCTGCTCTTGCGATAGGAATCAGTTCTTCATTGATCAGATCTTTCGCACTGTAACGTTGACCATTCGCCCAGAAAAACTTTGTATTCAGCCCGCTTCTACAAGCCGACATGAAGTTATCTTTCGCATCAGAAAAATCCATGTACTTGGTAATATCATCATAGACATCACCTAATCCATTCATCAAACCCAACCAAAGTGCCGCGTTCGCCATTTCATCTCGTACAGTAGGTCCAGATGGCAACACTCTATTTTCAATACGCAAGTGTGGCACTCCATTCGCTACACCATAACAAGGTCTGTTCCATCTATAAATCGTAGAGTTATGGATCATTAAAGCATTCAAAGGCGGTACTTCTCCACTCTCTAATTGCTCTAAAGAGTTACCTCCTTCAGAACTACCCAACATGATCTTGAATTGGGTGATATCTTCTCTATAAAGATCCAAGATGCCGCCATATACCCAACCATTACCGAACATCACTCTAGGACTTCTATGGCGCACATTATGCCCTTGTCTACGCACATCGATACTCTGCTGGAACAGTGCGATCCTTGTTTCGTGCCATAGACGTTTACCAAATAGTAAAGGCGAGTTGGTACCCACAGCAAGTGCAGGCCCTGCGATAGCCTGTGCGATATTATATTTAGGTGCGAAATCTTCAGGTGTTACCTGTAAGTGTACCTGAAAGCCCGTATTACAGGCTTCAGGCATTGGTGATCCGTGTTTGGTGTACAATTCATCAATTCCTCTGATCGCCAATGAGGTCTCTTCACTACCTCTGAGCTGACCAATTGACTTGACAAGTGCTGCATAGCGTTTGATCGGAGTTAAACTATCTAGAGTGAGATCGTACTTTCTTATTGTTGGAAGAATGCCTGTTAGAATAACATCCGTGTCCATCTTGTCCGCCCCTACCCTAGCGATCGCCAATAGCTCAAGGATTTCCTCTTCCATTTTACTCAGACAATCCCCTTTAAAAGGTAGTGGCGTTAAATTCATTTCCATATTGAATTTCGCCAGCTCGGTTGTGAAGAGTTCCTCATTCAAATTACCCAGCACCTCCATATTGACCATGGCGGGTTTCCAGTTCCGATCAACGATACACATTTCTTGTTCCGCTCCTATACGAATGACATCACGCTCGAACATATCTCTATCTATCATCATTTGCAGAGTATGCGCATCTCTGATCAGATCCCGCATAATTCCATGATGTTGACTCTTCTTCGGTAGGATTATTTTTTCACTGCCCATCTTGTCGTATACTTTTTATACAACCAAAATACATTTTTTATCCTACTTCACACTCTATAGTGTATTTTTATTTGTGGCGCACCCCCAATTGCTGTTTTAGCGTTAGCTATGCTCCCCCTAAAAATGGCAATTGGGGTCGGGCTTTTCGCTAAATTCGGCGGCTGCTCTGGTGGTTCGTTCGCAGGTATAGCGGTGGCTACCTCTGGGCCGCCCCGCTATACCGCGACTCACGCACCATTTCAGCCACCTCATACCGCTGCAATCCCTTGCGCGAATTCACATTATCCCAATACAAACTTAAGTACCTGGACAAAAGTAAGCGTATAGCTCAAGACGCAGCTATTTTAGTTGTAGCCAAGGCATGAAAAACGAGCTATAGCAGCGCTACAGTAGGCTTTTCATAACGCAGGATACGACTAAAAGAGCAAGTCAGGAGCAACGATTATTTTTGTCTGGGTACTTATATACAACCCCATCAGGATTAGATCAGGTGCAGGCAAATAGCACCGCTACATTGGTTTTGCGCAGTTCAGGCGCAGGCAAGCAGCGCCGCTACAATTGACAGTACAATTTTCAATTCTTAGTAAATAGAAAAAGCCCGTGAGGAATGATCCTCACGGGCTTTTTTGATTTGGAAAATGATCACTCAATGCCGTAGCACTGAGTGATTGTCATTTTGCAATTGTTGATTACTCAACGATGAACTTAGTGTTCACAACAGCAGCACCGTCGTTGATGCTGATGTAGTAAGTACCAGCAGGGTACGTACTAACGTCGATAGTAGTTTGGTTCGCACCAGCTACAGTTTGTAGCTTGTTGTTTGCGATCAACTTACCAGCAACATTGTAAACAGTCAAGTTAACAGTAGCATCTGCAGGAGTTGTGAAGTTCACATTCAAGATATCAGATGCAGGAACTGGAGCAACGTTAACGATACCGAATACATCAGCCTCACGCGTCAATGTCAAGTCACCTTGAACGGTAGTAGCACCGTCTAAGTCAGTTGCCAATAAACGGTAGTAGCTAACACCTACAGGAGCGTCAGTGTGTAAGAAGTTGTATGCTAAAGTAGCAACACTTGTTCCTTCACCGAAGCCTTCTACAGTAGTGATAGTAGCGAAGTTGATACCATCAGTAGAGTGCTGTAATGTGTAGTAGTCGTTATCAGTTTCAGAAGCAGATACCCAGTTCAAGTCGTTACCTGGAGCTTCAACAGTACCATCGAATGCGATCAATTCAACCGCAAGCTTGCTACATGGAGTCAAGTCATCGAAAGTAACTTCTACAGAGTCACCATTGTCATCAGTAACTACGAATACTGGAGATTCACCCTCAGCAACGATTTGACCGAATGCACCTGGAGCATCGAATTCATCACTAAAGTCACCAGTTACGAAGTATGGAGCAGTACCACCAGAGAATGATACGATAACACCGATAGAACCTTCAGGAACTTCACCGAAGAACTCAGAAGCAGAACAAGTAGTAGATCCAACAGCAGCTAAATCTAAACCAGTTTCACCACCTACAGTTACTGTGATGTTCGCCATGTCAGTATTGCCTTCGCAATCCTCGATCATGTAAGTGAACTCCCAGATAGTACCAGCACACTCAACAGGAGAAGTGAAGGAGAAGTTACCAGCAGCATCAACGCTGAATGTAGCAGCATCGTTATCACAAGTAGTAGAAACTAACATTAAGCTTGAAGGAACAACCTCAGCAGCACATGGATCTTCACCAGTTGTATCGTTATCGATGATATCGATAGGAATTTCTTCACCTGGGTTACCAGTACTAATGTCATCATTCGCATCAACAGTGCTTGCAGTACAAGGCGCTTCAGAAGCGTCTGGTAACTGGATAGAAGCATTACCATCACACAAGTTACCATCAGACTCAACAGTGATACCGATGAAAGTACCATCGTTGTCGAAACCAGAACCGTCAGCGTTAGCTACTAATGTTGGTGTATCGTAAGAAACTACGTCAGCACCATCAACAGTCATGTAAGCACCACCTAATTCGTACTGAGATACGAAACCAGGATCAGCTACAGTCGCACCGTACTCAGGTAAACCACCAGTGATCGTTACTTGGATCAAGTAACCGTCAGCCTCAGATGGCTCACAAACTACTTCTAAGTCGATATTGATATCGTTCAAGATAACAACAGCGATAGGGTCGCTCAAGTCAGCACAGTCAGTATCGTCACCGAAACCTACAGCGCTATCACCAACACCTGGTAAGTCAACTTGACCATCAGCATAGCTCAATGCCCATACTAAGTAGTCATAAGTACCAGTAGATACAGAACCAGCGTCACCGAAGTCACCGTCAGCGCTCAATGCAACAACAGTACCAGCAGCGTCAGTCAATACGTATACTAATTCGTGACCGTCAGCTTCACCAGTTTGAGAACCAGTCATAACTGATAATTGGTCATTATCACCACAGTAAACGAACTCGAATGCACCAGCATTAGCTAATGATGGGTTCAATGCGAATGAACCAGCTTCAGCACCACAAGTAGCACATGGCTCAGGAGTATCTGTAACAGTTACACCTAAATCACAACCTGTACCAGCAACAGTGAACGAGTAAGTAGAACCGTTAGCGATTGGAGCAGAAGTGTAAGAAGCACCTGCTGCTGCACCATTAACAGTATAAGTACCGCTACCACCTGCTAAGTTGAAAGATACTGTGTAAGTAGAACCGTCAGCAGAACACTCAACTGAAACATCAGAAGCAGCGATTTGCTCAGCAGCATCTACAGTTACCATGATAGAAGCGAAACCATCACAGTCAGTACCACCACCTACAGTGTAAGTTAATTCGTAAGTACCAGCAGTGTTAGAAGAGAAAGTAGAACCAGTCACACCTTCACCAGTCCAAACACCAGCACCAGCACCCATAGCGAAAGACATCAAGTCAACTAAGTCACCAGGACAGTAAGAAGTCGTAGGCTCAGTTAATGATACAGCCGCAGAAGGCAATAAGTGAACCTCTTTCGTGTACAAGTCTTCACAGTACAAGTCATCAGTTACATCATCAGCCTCAATTGGGTGAGCATTAGTAGCGTCATAAGTTACTTCGATTTCGTCGAAGTTAGCAGCTAAACCAGTTGCGTCGAACTGCATGTATGGATTCTCGATATCATCTTCGTTCAAGCTAACAGGTGAGTCGTAACCTGGCGTGTTAGCAGAGAAGTTACCAACAGGTAAGCAACGGATCCAGTCAACAGAAACCTCGATGTAAACATCGTACTCGATAGCAGGATCGTTGATCATACGACAAGTATCAGACTCTGTAGCGTCAGCTACGTGGTTACCATCGTAGATGTAAGCAGCTAAGTCAGAAACAGTGTAGATATCCTGAGCTTTAGAAGCACAGTAACCGATGTAACACTCATTCTGGTTGTCGTAAGTAGCGTCGTAGTAACCGTCGCCATCACCACCAGCAGCAATAGCATCAGCGATACCGATGTTCTCACCATTGATACAACCCTGGATGTTATCCCCACAGTCGCCACAGATATAACCTTGCTCAGTTGGGTCTTCGAAGTTCAAGTCACCGATTAAGCATGGAGCTTCGTCAGTTTGACCCCAAGTGTCCCAAGTGTCAGCACAGTTACCAGAGTTTACAGAGTACTGGAAGATTTGTACATCAGAAGTACTACCAGTACCGAAGTAAACTGTTACAGTGTGACCAGTGATGATCGCATCCTCAGGTAAGATACCAGAGAAGTCAGCATCAACCTCATTACCATCTTGATCGATACCGAATGGATTTTCAGGATCATCGATGTTCAATGAGAAGCCATCAGTGTCGAATGTTACGTGGTCTTCAGAAAGACCGCAGTTGTATGCACCAAATGTGTTAGAGAAATCGAATTCATCTACAGAACCAACTTCACCACAACCTGGGATAGAGATAGCACCACCGTTGAATACGATAGCCCAAACAGTTGCATCTTCTTCAGCACAAGCCTCACAGTCAGCACCAGTTAAACCGTACTCAGAACAGCTGATCAATTGAACAGAACGCAAGTCACCTAATACGTCACTTTGAACTGTATCAATTGGGTTAGACATCATTTGCTCGAATGGACCAGCTAATGAGAAGTCTTCTTTGTTCTCAACACATAATTTACCACCGTAGCTAATGAACTCGATGAATTCACCAGTACACTTGTTCAACATACCGATACCACCGATGTTATCTGGCATATTCAAGATTGGGAACCAACGTGCACCAACACCCGTCTTCAAGCAGTCATTGATAGGATCAATTGACCACTCCCATGGGAAGTCAGTTGCAGTAGTTGCAGTTTCACCAGTCTCGTAAGCATCATCACCAGCATTACCATCAGCATCCAAGTAAAGACCAGCAGCAGCTGGAGCGTTACCGTATGGGTTAGTTAATGGATCGTAACCAGCGTAGAAAGGATAACCGTTCAATTCAGGCGCAGTTTCGAAAGAGTAGTAACCGAAGTCTGGAGCTAAGATAACAGTAGTGTTATCGTAACCAGCAGGAACAGCATCTACAGAAACAGTACCATAAAGATCCATGTAGATACCTTCAGAGATATCCGTTTCAACTAACTCACCATCAGCGTTGATGTATGCAACATCAGCACCTAAAGCGTTAGATGGAGAATCTGGATCGATGTCGTTCTCTTCGTAGATCACTAACTGGTAGCAAGAAAGATCCGTGTTAACTGGAGCAGAGATCTCGATACCCTCACAGATGTAAGCAGTTTCGTAAGAATCATCTACAGCGTCAAATGGTGTACCTGCGTTATCAACGTAGTTGTAAGCAACACAGTGGTTATCTGTAGCAGCACCATCGTAGTTGTAGTATTCGTAGTGGATCTCAGTGATCGCTGGAGGAGGAATAACCTCGTCAAACGTAGTAGAAGTAGAAGCAGTATAAGAACCTTCACGCTTGATAGGAGCGATGAACTGAACAGTATCAGAGATCAACTCAGTCAAGTTCAATACTTCATTATCACAGATGTTATCTTTTGGAGCATCCCATTCAGCATGTAGATCCATTAAGATCGTCAAGTTGAATGTTGCAGGAGCAGAAACACCACACTGGTTGAAAGTAGCGTAACCGAATGGTACTGTGTAAGTAGGTACACAACAAGTGAAGTATACAGAACCTTCATCATCCGCACCTTCAGAGTCGGTTGGATCAGTAGGCTGAGTATCATCATCAGAAGTACCATCATCATCAACACCGTCAGTTTCGTCAACACCTTCAGTTTGGCTAGTCGTGAATAAAGAACGACATAGACGATCTAAAGCTAAGATGTCACCATCAGGAGCGATGTAGTCGAAGTACAACTCATCCGCACCAGCTTCGATCAAGCCCCAGTTCATATCACCAGCGCTGTTCGTATCGTCATTTTCAGAACCAGAGAATGGAGTAGAATCGTAATCCAATGGCTCATCAGTCATATCAGCTAACTGCCAGCAAGCGTTAGTGAACTGTAATGTAGTAGTAGCATCAGTATCATCAACTAAGTTGATGTCAACTGGGATCATACCTGCAGCAGGACCTGCACAAGATGTGAAGATACCGTCGTTCGTATTCGCTTGGTCAGGACCGTAACCGATGAACTGAACTACATCATTGTTGTCGAAGTAGTTTTGCTCACATAAAGTCTCATCACCAATCCATACTAAAGCGATAGCAGCAGCACCAGACATGATGTCTAAACCACTTTCGTAAGCGATAGCACCGTAAGAGATACCGTTAGAAGCAGTTTGTAAATCAGCAGCACCAGAAGAGATGATATCGAAGTTGTTAGGACCTTCAATACAGTTCTCATTAGCATCTAAAGTCAATGTGTTCAATGCTTCAGTTGGGATAACATCATCAGAGAAAGAATCACCGATAGTACCCTCTAATTGGTAAGCATAGTACATGTGACCGCTTGCAACACCACCATCACGCATGTAGAAGAATAACGCGTAGTTAGATAAGTCAGTACCCTGAGCAGCAGTAATCTCAACAAAGTCATTTGAAGAGTTAGAGCTGTTGTATTCTAATTCAGAGATGAATGCAGGAACAGCACCCATAGTGAATTGACCACCATTCATGTTAGCACCAGTGTTACCATCGTCGATGTACTGAGTTAAGTCGATAGAGAAATCATCAGCAGACTGACACTCGAATCCGTAAGATTCAACAGCAGCAGTAGCAGCTTCAGCGATTAAACCAACAACCTCAGAATCTTGAACAGAACCACAGTCACCAGCATCGATCATAGCCATAACTACGATGTTACCAGACTCATCTGCATCAGCTGCAGTTGGAGTGAAAGTAGAACCGTCAATAGCAGTACCGTTAACAGAGAAAGAAACATCACCGTCAGAGAATACGAAGTTAGCTAAGTCAACCTCAACACCCTCACATACTGTAGCAGCCATATCGAAGTCGATCGCATCAGGAGCATCAGCAGCAGTGAATGTGAATACAGCCATATCTGTACAGTCACTCAAGTCAGAACCTAC
>JAHDGT010000024.1:0-4744 GCA_020631675.1 Bacteroidota bacterium | reverse complement strand
CAGCAGTGAATGTGAATACAGCCATATCTGTACAGTCACTCAAGTCAGAACCTACTGTATAAGTAATCTGACCAGCAACCGCAGCAGCAGCTTGTGCATCCGCTAAAGCAACAGCAGCGTCAGCAGCAGCGTCAGCAGCGTCAGCAGCGTCAGCTTGTGCAGCTTCGTAAGCAGCTAAAGTTGTAGCAACAGCAGCATCAAGTTCTTCATCAACTCCAGGGCCAACTTCTGACTGAGCACCTACAGCAAAGAAATAATCAGCCTGTGCATCCTCTAAAGCAGCGTCAGCAGCAGCAGCATTCGCAGTAGCTGTAGAGTCAGCTGCTTCAGCAGCAGCGACTGCAGCAGCAGCGTCATCAGAGGCAGTAGCTAATTCAGATACAAAGTTATCTACGAATAACATTGAACCAGCAACACCTGGACCAGAGAAGGTACCACCTGCATCACCAGAAACTAAAGTAGTCAAGTTAACTGTCTGACCAGAACAAACGATACCACCGTCAGCGTCAGCACCTGCATCAGGAGCCGAAGCAACTAATACCTCTACAGAGTAAGTACAGTTACAAGAAGTACCATTAACGTCAGACTCTAATTCGTGTACGAAGTAGTATAAACCAGGAGGTACGTCAGGAATAACGAAATCAACACCACCTTCAGCGTTAACTGTAGCAGAAGCTAATACGTCAGTAGAAGTACCGTTAACGAAGTTCAAAGTACCAACAGCACCATCAGGAATGATGTTAACTGTTTCACCAGTACAAACAGATGGAGAAACGTTAGCAGAGAATCCACAAGAAGAAACATTCTCTAATACAACTAATGGCTCATCAGTTGTAGCTGTGATATCACAGTCAGAACCTGCAGGTAAACCATCACAAGGATCTACTGTACCAACAGCAGGAGTAGATAAGATAACATCGATCTCATCCAAACCACCTAAGTCACAAGTGTTCAAGTAGTAACCATCAGCAGTGATAACGATAGGATCGTAACCGATGATGTCAGCTACAGGATCACCATTCTCGTGTAATACCGCTGTTAAGCCAGCACCACTGTTAGAATCATCACCTTCAGCGAAGCTATAGTCTACAGTAGCTAAGAAACAAGCGTCCCAGTACTGAGAGTTAGAAGAAACGATGTAGTAGTAAGAAACGTTAGCGAAACACTCACCAGCAGCCTCAGCAGCAGCTAAAGCAGCAGCGATACCGTCAGCAGTTTGTGCAGTTGCATCATACATTTCGAATGCAGTATCAGGGAAACCGCCTGGGAAGTGGTTGTCACCATCAGCATCAGGGCTAGAACCGTTAGTATCAGTGAAACCGAAGATCGCACCAGTTGGGTAACCAGTATCATCATCCGTTAAGATACCACCTACTTCGTCTAAACAAGCAGCAGCACCAGCACCACCAGTTGGGTTATAGTCAAATACACCCCATCCGTTGTGGTCACCCTGTGCAGTACCAGTAGTACTGTAGTAGTTGAAGTTGAATGTTACAGCATCAATGTTAACACCTACAGGGATAGATAATGTATTTTCTAATACAGTATAGTCATCACCACAGATAGTAACTGCGTTAGGATCATCCTCAGAAGTTGGCTTCGTGTTAGGGTCAGCATCAGAACGACAAACAGTGCTCGCGATCGGCTCTGGCTCGAAGTTCACGTCATCAGTTGTAAATGCAGAACAGTTACCGTCAGCATCAACAACACCTAAGCTTAATTCAACTAATTCGTCATCACCACACTCAGCACATACAGTAGTAGCGCCAGCGAAAGAAACACAGTATTGGTTAGGAACTGTGAAAGTTACACAGTCAGACTTAACAACAGCCTCACAGAATGCATCATCAGCATCAGGTAAAGAGTAACAAACAGTTACCACCTCACCTAAGTGATCGTTAGGGTTGAAGAATTCACCATCAACACCAACACCAGCACCACCAGAAGGCGTGTAAGTAGTCAATGTCCAAACACCACCTGGAGTAGTAGAACCATCAGCCATCCAGAAAGCAGAAGGCAAGTGCAATGACTCATCGAAAGTAGTAATAGGACACTCAACACCATTCAAGTCGATAGAAGCGTTACCGCCTGGAGCAACTTGAATAATAACGCAAGACTCTTCCGTACACTGGGCAGGAGGTGTCGCAGGAGGAACATCAGAAGTAAAGTCACAATCAGCAGACTCGAAGCAAATGCTGATTTCATTGAAGATAGACAAGTCAACTAAGTTACCTGCTGGGTCATAGTAGTATGTATTAGCAGAGTAAGTACCAGTTAAAGTATCCATGTTCAACCAACCTTGTGGTAAAGCAGTACCAGTTTCCAAAACAGTTGCAGAGAAAGAACCAGGAACAGAAGTATAAGTAAACTCTACACTTACACTCATTGCCCAGTCTTCAGAACCAGAAACTAATTGGTAAACGAACTGTGGAGATTCGCAGTTAGCGAAAGCAGCGTTCATAGCATCAGCACCACCGTAAGCAGCAGCAACATCGTCTAATGTCAATGTATCAGGACCGAAGTGGTCATTCGCACCAGGAACAGCAGCACCAGGGTCAGCAGCACTGAAGATAACAGTACCACCAGGACCTTCGATGAAGTAAGCATCCCAGTCACCCTGAGCATCACCTGCTTCAGGAGTATAGTCGAAAATGATCTCTAAGTCAGTTAAGATACTACCAGCGTTAATTAAATCAGAACCAGTAGCAGGATCAACGAAGTTTGTCAAAGTAACAGTACCTGTACCTGGAGCACCGAATAACGAAGCGTTAGAGCTGAAGTTACCGCTGTCAGAAACAGTTACAGAACCACCACCTTCGTTCAAGTCGATTGGTAATGGAACAGGACCAGAACAAACATCTTGAGGGATAGTGAAACCTGCATCAGGAGCAGCTACTACCTCAATTACATCAGTAACACACTCTTCACAAGCTACGTCTTCACCAGCGATATCCATTGCCATGTAGCAATAAGTGATCGTGATAGGAGACATATCAGCTAAACCAGCTGGGTTGAAGATAGAACCCGTTACACCCATACCAGAGAAAGAACCTCCAACAGGAGTAGCGAATGGAGTTAAATCAATAACATCACCGTTTTCTTCACAAACAGATAAACCACCGAAATCCAAAGTGATAGGATCTTGGTCGTTAGGATTAACAACTTGTACAAACTCCGTCAATACTTGGTCGCACAAGAAAGCACCACCACCGTCTAAAGTTTGCTGTGTATAAGTAACAGTATACAAACCTGAAGTATAACCAGTTACGTCCCAAGCCCAAGGAGCAGCACCAGAGAAGGTAGCAACACTTGTACCTGCAGCGTCAGTTACATCAACAGAACCGTTAGCTAAATCGCCATTAGCGATGTAGTCATTAATATTGAAGATATCACCAGTTTCAGTACCAGCAGTAACACCGTTCACAGAACCGTCAGCACCACAAGCGAAATCAGGCATATCGAAGTCAGCTTCTTCTAATGGGTTACAGAAAGTAACAGAACCCAAGTCTAAAGCTGCACAGTAACCGTTAGCTGCGAAGTAAGCGTTGATCGTAGGAACGTCAGCACCTGTTACGTTATCACCATCTAATAAAGTGAAAACAGAAACCTCACCAGCACCTTGATCGTACATTGCATCTTGGTCACCTGCGAAGTAGATAACATCTACAGTAACACAACCAGCAGCGAAGTCCATCAAGTCAGGGTTGTAAGACAATGCATCACCATCGATATCTAATACACCTGCAGGTAAAGCAGGAACGCTCATGAAGTGGAAAGTACCACCTAAGCTTGTTGTACCGTCAGTGAATAATTGAGTCATATCAAATGCGTCTGTACCTTCATTAGCACAGATAGTAGCGTCACCAACTGTAGCGTCTACGTTTTCAACTACCTCGATAGCAACAGCGTAAGAGCTGATACAGCTTGGGTAACCTACTTCTACGTAGATGATGTGTGTACCAACACCAGAAGCGTCGATAGTAGCACCGTCGAACTGAGTAACTGTACCATCTACATTAGGGTGGAAGAAAGCAGAACCTGCTTGACCTACCGCACCAGAAGGACCAGCCATAGTTTGACCAGCAGCTAAACCAGTAGCATCAGCTACAGGAGCCATCATTGTCAAGTCTTCAACACCAGCACCACTCCAATCGATGAAGAAGTTCAATTCAGGAGCGATATCGCCAGGAGTAGCAGCACCACCAACAGTGATACCGAAAGTTTCGTCTAATTGAGCTAAGTCGTTAGCGATACCTTCGATGTCCGTTAAAGTAATTTCGAATGCATCCGCATCTTCACAAACTGTTTGCTCAGTAGCGAAGTGAGGGTTGAATTCAGGATATACATTAACTACTTGGTCATCTGTACCGAAGCAACCATCTTCTGCCCACTCGATACCATCCCATTCACCGCCTTCAACGATCAATGTGATCAAGTGCTGACCAACACCCATAAAGAATGGATCAACAACAGCAGTACCGTTAGACTCCGTTGGAGGCCAAGCACCGTTCGCTAAGTTAGCCACACCAGTGATACCAGGCATACCTACTGTATTACCTGCACCTGTGATCGTAACACCGTTAGCATCAGAGAAGAAATAGCTGTTATTAGCTGCGCCAGGGATAGTGATATCCGTACCGAAGTAAGGCTCAGTTGGGCTATAATCATCAGTAAATGGAGTAGAACCACCCAAGTTACCTACCTCGAAGATAGATGCGTCGTAGATACGAACGTATGGGTCATT
>JAHDGT010000512.1 GCA_020631675.1 Bacteroidota bacterium | reverse complement strand
AAGCTTCTACTCCGGTAGGGCAGGTTTCGCATAAGCAGGGTACTTTTAATTGTACGTCCCCCCCAACGCCTTTAGGGTCTGTGAATGCGCCTCCGCCATAGTTGTAGGAGATGACACCTTCTGGACTGGCCCCCATCATGGCGGTACCAAAAACCCCTTCTGATTGTGTAGTGACGCCATGCGGACCAGGTTCGGTTAAAATGTCGGCACTGGAAATGACGAACTCGATGCCGCCTGCTGGATTCTCGAACACGGCGACCCCACCATAGGCATCGTTTCTAAAGTTTTCGTAAGAAGTATAGATGACGCCTTCTAATTGATCCAATAAACCCCCACCACCTGGTTCTACGAGTAAAGTGGTACCTGTATGGTTATAGGAAGTGTGAATGTTACCGAAGCAAGTGATGCGTACACCGATCAATATATCTCCTGAAGGAGTGAATTCAAGATCCGACATGGTGAAGTCATACCAGAATTCTCCAAAGTCGGAAGTTAAGTTGTAGTGTTCGGTTTCTGTGGCATCTACGTAATTATCCCAGCTAGCGCCAGCGGGCATATTCGTATTGTCTACTGTACCGGTAAAGCCTCCTGTTATAGACAAGGGAATGGACATTAAGATCGCATTGGTAGCAGCAGAACCATTCAAACCGTAAAACAGCTCGTTGCCGTCAGGTGAAATGTCTATACCATAAGGCATATCATGGAAATCTGTTGTTCCTGGTAATCCATCATCGTATGCACCAGGGTCATAAGATTCTAAGATGGTACCTTCTTTATCTAAACGATAGATCCTGCCATCTTCAAAATTGGTGACGTAGAAAGATTGATGTTCTGTGGAGTAGGTGATATTCCCCAGACCTGGTCCTGTGAAGCGATCAACGGTGGTAAAACCTTCACAAGTATTATTCGTGAAATTGGCGGCTTGTTGAGGCAAAACAGCAAAAACACTAGGTTGACCTGTTTCAAAGTCTATGATATAAATAGTACCAGCGGCATTAACATCTTCAGCACCTCCACCTATGGAACCATATTGAATGACGGATTCTTCTGTAAAGAAGTGAGAAGAATAGTTAGAAGATGCACATACGTAAGTATAACCACAATCGTCTACTGACAAGCCGAATACATTGCCGATATAGTCAATATGCCACTCTGGATGATGGTACATAGGTGTAGTGGCAGTAACATCTACTCTTCCTGCCGCGGGTAGGGCATCGGAAATATCCATCATGCCGAATGTCCAGCGTTCTGCTATAGGCGTACCGACCGTAACTCCACAGGTAGCGGCACATATACCATCTTTCATGATGCTACCACAATCCGGATCGAGATCCCAAGGCAGGTCAGCAGGAGGTTGTGCTTGGACAGATTGTTGAGCTATGCTTGTAATGATCAAGGAAGTCAAAATCATTAAGGCGGTGTATTGCCAAGCTTTTTCAAAAAAGGACAGCGTAAATAACAGCATATGCATGGTGGGAATGTTGAACAATCTAAAGATAATCAATCTAAAAAAATGAACGTATCCACCGGCTAATTCAGTTGGCTGTTGGTTGCTAAGAAGACGAAAATAGATTTTATTGGACTGTCAGGCAGCGTTTTTTAAAAGACTAAAAAAACGAACTTATCCATTTTTACCATAGATGAAATCAGGGATCAAACGCATTAAAAAAGCGATGATGGCCCAGCGTTTGGTGATGTAGGCCACTTTCTTCTTTTTCTGAATGGCATCATAAATCTGCTGTGCTGCTTTTTCTGCTGGGGCGACCCAGAACATGAAATCATTTTGTTCGGTCATAGGGGTTTCTACAAAGCCCGGGCGAATGTCTGTAATGGCGATGTTACGGTTTTTGCGCATGGAGCGATAGCGCAAGCCTTGCATATAAGAACTGATGAAGGCTTTACTGGCATTATAGGTGGTGGCCAGTCCACTACCACGTATCGCGGCCAAAGAGGAAATACCCACGATGTGACCATTTGCATCTCTTTCATCAATAAAGTAGCGATAGCTGGCATTTGCAAGAGCAGCGAAGCCATGCGCATTGGTGCGGATGATCTTATCTTCTATTTCCCATTTGCTGGAAATCTGTCCGAAACCAGAATTGATGATGATCACATCCACGCCACCCATTCTTTGAATGAGTTCTAAGAGCGTTTGTCTTGACTTTTCATATTCGGTAACATCCATGAATTGGGGGTGGATGACTTTGCCGGGTTGCGCATTGGCAAGGGAGACCAGTCTTTCCACTCGCCGCCCGGTCAAACCCAGTTCATAACCATTGTTTGACATGATTTTTGCCAGTTCCCAACCTATACCTGATGTGGCACCAATAATGATCGCTTTTTTCATGCGTTTAAGATAAGGTCTTCCATTTATTGCGCCATAGGAATATTGTATTTTTTTATACTCATATAATCCGTTCAATGCATACTTTACTTCAATTGCCTACTTTTCGACTTCATCGATCGCTATTCGTGGTTTTACTATTCTTTGTCTTGTCTGATGCGACAGCATTGGCTCAGAGATACGGTACGGCGGCTGGTTTGCGTTTTGATCGCGCCAAAATTGGTTCTCAGCAAAGAGTAGGATTGACGGTTCAGCAACGTTTGGCGATCAAGCATACGATCGAAAGTATGCTGGTCTGGAGCAGGGAAGATTGGAATATTGGTGTGCTGTATGAACACCATCAACCTTTACTTGGAAAGAGTTTTAATTATTATGTAGGCGCAGGCCCTCATTTCGGTTGGACAAGAGGGGAGCAGTCAGGCGCATTGATCGGTATTGACGCGATCATTGGAATAGAATATAAAATCCCGGCTACCAGATTACAGGCATCGGCTGATTTCAAGCCGACTTTGCACTTTGACAATCGCTCAGAGACGCTCTTTGATCCGCAGGCAGGTTTGAGTGTGCGCTATGTGATCGTGTCACACAGGGATTTAAAAAAGAAAAAACGAAAGAAGAAGAAAGCGAAGCGCAAAGCAAAACGGCAAGAGACATTTGA
>JAHDGT010000023.1 GCA_020631675.1 Bacteroidota bacterium | reverse complement strand
ATTATATTATACAAGATAAAATGCATTAATTTACTTGAAATATTATTTGTGAATTTCTTTCACATATTCTAAAATCGTCTAAATTTGTATATCGGTTGTAGAAAATAAATAACCACAGCTTTTCCCATATTGAAACAACCCACACCTAAGACCTGAACCACAAATGCCTAACAGACAAGAGATTCACTGGCTCATACAAAGTTTAGACAAAGCAGAAAGGAAGCGATTCAGTATGCTGTCAAACAATTGGAAACGAGAGAAGAATTATGTTACGCTATATAAAATACTAAGCTCTAGTGATTCTTACGATATAGAAAAAGTAAAAGTTTTACTACCAGACGTGCAGCAAATGCATGAACTGAATAATTTTCTTTTTCATAGAATATTAGAAAGTCAAAGAGATTTACAAAAGTCGTTAGAAACAGAACTTTCCAGAATGTTGATCGACATCAACTTCTTGCACAATAAAGGTTTAAAGAACGATACAGTAAGATTTATAGAAAAAGGTTTAGAGCTGGCCCGAGAAGCTGAGGCCTTTGAATTTGAACTGCTTTTCTTGAGATGGGCGGAAACCTATCGACAGCGATTCGCTCTATTGAACTCAACCTTAGAAGAAGAGCCTCGCCAAAGTAGGCTTGTTAGGGAACGACTAAAGCAAGCACATGAATACAGCGATCTATTTTACGAAGCTGACCAAATATCAAAAAAGCAAGGGTCATTCAAAACCAAAGAAGAAGCTGAAGGGGCAATTAAACATATCGTCGAAAACCCACTATTCAATTCTGATACAAGTAAACTCAGCAAATCGGCTCAATTAGATTTACTGCGTACTAAAGGAGCCATTTACTATCTTCTTAAAAAATTTGAACATAAAGCCAAAGTAGAGAAAGAACTGTTAGATCTACTTGATGAAAACCCAGCTTTTAAGGAAGCCAAAATTCACTTTTATTTGGGAACGAGTAGTAACCTAAATAATACTTTACTTGGCTTAGGTGATGAAGTAGGTTTGTATGAAAATCTGCAAAAATTAGCGGATATAGACTACAAGAACGCCCACTATGAAGTACATAAACTTGCTTACCAACTTCCGAACTGGATCCACCTTTACGGTTATTCTGAGAACTATAAAGATTTAAAAAAACTTGAAGAACTATTAGATAAGGCAGGAAAAGATTATCTGAACTATAAATATCTTTTCACTCAAGAAGCCCATATCCTACTTACAGGTAATCTTGCCTTAAGTTATCATCATATTGATGAAATGGGAAAGGCACTTCATTACGTCAATTTATTTTTCGAGGATGTAGATAAAAAGTATAGAGTAGACATGCAAGCATTCATGCGCTGCTTTGAACTGCTGCTACACTATGAAATGGGCAACTACAGATTAGTAGCCGAAAGAGCGAAAAGCTGTCGTCAATTTTTGATCTATAGAGATACGCTCACACCCGTTAGATCAACCTTCATTCAACTCACTCGCGACCTCAGCCGACTAAAAAGCAAAGGGAAATCCATCATTCCAAAGTTATCGGAACACATCAGTACGCTACAACATTTATATGAAACCGCTTATGACCCAAGTATATTCAGTATTCTGAACCTTGTAGAGTGGTGCGAGGAGCAAATGAAGAAGGAAATACAAGCACAAAATAAGCCCTCTACGGCGCATAGTCGAGTTGTTAGAAGTTGACTATCAAGAAGCCTATTTTCCCGTCCCCGCGCAAAGGATAGGAGCGGTAATGAGCCGACTGAATGCGCCCTGGCTGGCGGCATAAAAAGGCGGCCCGGAGGTAGCCATTTTTATGCCTGCCAGACAGCAGCAGGCAGGCGGTGAATTTTAGCGGATAGCCTGGTGGACGCAGTGAAAGCTTGCGCTTTTTTAGACCCGAGACATGAGACTCGAGACATGAGATTTTCTGCTCGAAGTCGATTTTCAGATAGCCAAAAGCGCAAGTTTTTATTGCGGGCATGCGCCATATTATATATCAAAAAGGGCGACCACAAGGGATCGCCCCTACCAATCTGTATTTCTACCGCAGTAAGGTAACATTGCCCTGTTCGTAAATGTCGAACGCTAATCCGCAGCGGGTGCCGCGGGCGTAGTAGAACCAGACGTAAACGCCTAACTCAGCAGCTTGTCCTTCAATTTGACCCGACCAGCAATATTGGGGATCGAGGGTTTTGAAGACGCGATTGCCCCAGCGATCATAGAGCTGCCATTCAAAATAATCTAAGGTGACAGCGGGATCAACTACTGGGCATAGCAAATCGTTGATGCCATCGTGAGTGGGGCTAAAAGCGGTAGGTAATAATACAGGCAAACCTTTAGCATCTTCACTATTGCTGATCTGGAAATCAATGTGTTGTGTGCCACAATCTGTAGTGATTTCTAACCAATGACTACCGGTGCCTAAGCTGACTTCCAAGCTGCTTGCGTCATTGCTCCAGAGTAGCTCGGCAGTGGAAATATCTCCAGCAATGATCTCTGGTGAGAGGGTAAGCGTACTTTCACCACAGTCGATGAGTCCGTCTGTTAAAGCGACTTCCAAATCTGCTATTTCGGTGATCTCGAAGGGCCATTCCGTGCCACAGCCTTGTGCATCTGTGATGTATAAAGTATAAGTGCCCGCAGCTAATGCATCAAAATAGGGATCCGCTTGGTAAGCTCCACTTGGGTCTAAGCTGTAGCTGAAAGGCGGGGTACCTGTTGCTCCTGGATCAATGCTCAGCTCTCCATTCGCTTGTACTACTGGTGAGTAGGGGTGTTGGGGATGGGGATTCTAAAACCGTTACGGTTACCACAGAATCACAACCCAATGCACTGACGAAAGTGAAATCTTGCACATCACCTATAGACAGATCCGTTGATTCATAATTCACGGTACTGCCTGTACAGGCGAACATTTCGTGATCGGTACTATAAGCATCTACCACTTCAACGGTTACTTGAACAATGGAGTCACAACCCGCTACAGCCACATAAGGTACATCTGTAGTACCCGGACTCATTAATAAGCCATCGAAATATATGGGCGCACCAGCGCAAGACTGCAAATTGACCGGATAGGTCGCATTCACACAAGGCTGTACGGGGAAGTGAGCAAAGCTGGTATCATTGCAGGCTACTAAACTGACTGGCTGTATATCCGGCCCTGTTAAGAACGCACCTGTTGGTAAAGTGCTGGTATTGAGCTGCACCTGATAATCATCTACAGGTATTTGCTCAAAGAGATAAGTACCCGCTACATTGGTCAGCGTTTCATCTATCCATGTAGACGAGACATCTAAGAGGTCTACATCCACATTTTCCAAGAGGGTTTCTCCTGTATCATACACCCCATTCGAGTTATCGTCGAAGAACACAAAACCAGTTACGTGCCCTTCCCCTACCAAGAGTTGAATGTCTAAGGGTTCTGAAATTGCCGAACAACCGTTGGCATCAGTAGCTTCTAAAGTGTAAACACCCGCCCCTTCTACGATCAGATCGGCTTGATTGCCATTTGGTGCAGCCATTGGTACTTCATCAATATACCATTGGTAGCTTACAGCATTAGTGATCGGAGGCACACAGATTTCATCTCCTACACAAGCTTCATGGCAACCATTGGGCACAACGCTCATATCTGGTAATGGGTGTACGGTGATCGTCTGACTATTGGTCCAACAACCGAACTCATTATAGGCAATACAAGCATAGTTACCAGCGGTCTGTACGGTAATGGACGTGCCTATTGTACCGTTCGACCAAATATAGGTCAGATCGGCTTGCGGACTGCTTACACTTAGGGTGACCTCCTCCCCTTCGCAATGCGTGCCACTAGGTGAATCACTGATCATGAAACTATCAGGTAGCGGGTGAATAATGACTTCAAAAGGTCCATCTTCTTTCTCGCAGCCCGTAGTATTATCTGTTACAGTCAAGTAGAACTCATAAGTACCTGTCTCCAAATTATCAGAACCGAAAAATGGGTGATAATAAATCTGATTGTAGTTACCGGGTGCTAAAGACCAACTGTAAGAATAAGTTGCAGAATATAGTGTTTTCAAAGAAATGCTGGTTCCCTCACAAGCTTCATAAGGACCATTATGGAACACATCCACTGCATTGAAGCTGCTTGCTGCCATTTCTAATAAAGTGATGTCGGCAATAGGCAGGTCATTGACTTCTACTACGGCTTCTTCACTTTCGTAAGTACAGCCATAGGCATCTGTGACCGTTACACTATAAAAGCCTTCGTACCAAGCTGGAATAGTGGCAGTTGTAGCACCCGTATTCCATAAATAGCTTACACCAGTGGGCGCAGTTAGATAAGTGGTATCTCCTACGCAAATTGGTGACGGGATAGAGAAATCAATTGGATCCAAAGCCAAGGCATTGGGAAAGACTTCTATGGTGTGCGTAATGGTTTCTGAACAACCGTAAATGTCCACTACGCTTAATAAGACATCGTAAATACCTGGCACATCAAAACTATGCCATGCTGTAGGTGCTGTAGCTGTATTTAATGTGCCACTTAATGGGTCATCAAAGTCCCATTCCCAATCTTGTAAGGCGGCAGTATTGCTCATGGTGAAGGCAACAGCCATGCCTTCACAGGCTTCCGTAGGTGCCGTAATCGTTGATAGCGGTAACTCACGCACCATAATGTTTTTCTCTATAGATGAAGTACAACCGCTAACATCAGTGATGACCAACTCAACCGTAAAGTCTCCGGCAGTGGTGAAAGTGTGGCTTGGCGACTGGTCTGTTGAAGTATTAGAAACAGCGGTCGGGTCTCCGAAAGTCCATGCCCAATCCGTTATTTCTCCTTCTTCTGCTAAGAAGGTAGAGAGGTCGGTGAACTTAGTGGCTTGTCCTACACAAACGGTATCCGCGGTAAAATCGGCAGCGATGGGTACAACCACTTTGTCTACAAATTCCGTAATGCAATAATCATCACCTACAAGGTTAGGTACACCACCGATCATGGCTACCCAATAGTAGCCTGCTTCGGTATAGGTGTGGGTATAATCATCGGCCGTCACTACATTCTCTAAAGTGAATTGGGTAATGTCGTTCAAATAATACTGAACGGTACCCGGCACGTAATTGGGTGACGTATTCGTGAATTGTATGGTATTGCAATCTCCTGTTGATGCCCAATCGAAAGAAACCTCTCCATCAGGTATACAGGGCTGTGGAGGGAAAGGACAATTCTCACATGCCGCGCACATCCAATCGCCACAATACTCGAATACATTCAAAAAGTTAGAGTTGATCTGACAGCCATTCTGATCCGTTACTACAACATTATAGGTTCCGAAGACATCAGCTTCATGGGTAGCTGAATTTGTACCTACTGCTGTACCATTCACATACCACTGGTAATTCACGAATGGGGTTTCATTTTCCAAAGTGTGCAGGGTGGCCGATCCGGGCGGACAGTAGCCTACTAAATCACTACTGGAAATGGTGATCTCAGAAACAGGAAAGCCCTTTACTTGAAAAGGTGTATTGGCCGTACAGCCTTCTGGTGTACTCACAGACAAGCTATAATAGCCAGGATACAGAATGGGGGCGGGATCCGTACTCACTACAGTTCCGCTCTCATCCGTCCAAGTATAATTGTCATAAGGCGTAGGCGTTGAAACAAAGGCGGGAATACCCGGACAAGTTTCATAATCATCAACAAAAGGATCAGGTAGATCATGCACAACTACCTCCATATCAGTGCTTAAATCGCAATAACTCACACTAATGGTATGCGTGCCCGCCTCGTGCCATTGCACATTCATATCAGCGGTGTTCAAGGGCGGTTGTAGTGTACCTGCATTAGCAGGAGTGATCGTCCATTCAAAGTCGGATTCGCCTGTTATATCGGCGGTATAGCTTCCTTCTTCTTCTTTACATAGTTCTTCTGTTCCACTCAGAGCAACGCTCCCCCAAGCACTTACGCTCAGGCTGGTCGGACTGCTTTCGCAAAACGGCTCTTCCATCAAGCTTTGAGAAACAGATAATTCATAGGGACCACTAAGTCCCCAAGTATAACTCAAGGCACCTCCTGTATGTTGGGTGGTATCTGTTCCATCCACTACCTCCCATACCAGCTCCCCTACTACATTATTCGCCTCCGCAAAATAAGTATAGGCTTGTCCCGGACAAATTTCAGTTGGTCCATCAATCGTACTAATGGCTTCAGGCGCAGCGGCTACTTCAAATGAAAGCGTATAGGTATCTCTACAATAGTCGTCAGGATCACTTACCGTAGCCGTTACTTTATAGTAACCAGGCATTGTAGGGGTATAATTCGTTGTTTCCGTGCCGGTCGCAAAGTTCGAATCCATTGTACCGTTGGGCTGTTCTATCGACCAGTCGCATGGGGTAGGCATCCAATTAAATGGGTCGGATATGGCATTTAATGTCACTTCCTCCCCCTCGCAGGCTAAACCTACATCCTGAACAAAGAAAGAAGGTAATAACTCAACATCAATCGTATCCACTCCACCGCAGCCTAAGTAGCAATGCTCATACGCTACCACTAATTGATGGGGGTTAGACACCCAAGTATAATCTGTCCACTTCACCAAAACAGTAGAAGTACCTTGTCCGCTTATGATCTCACTATAGACATCTAAGGAAGTCCAGTTAAAGCTACTCCCTTCAAATGTAGTGATGGAGTAAGCTAAAGTTTGACCGTGACAAGCCGTTATAGGTCCTTGAATTTCAGCCTGATCGTCCACAATAGGTATAGTAGCAGTTGTGGGGTGCGGGCAGCTTGCTGTCAAGCAGCCATCTGTACTAAGTGTAACTGTTCCCGTTGGTCCATTACCCCAACTCACGGTAACAAAATCATCCCCTGTACCACCACCAGCAGTGATCAGTCCATTGCTACTCACCGTCCAATCATTCGTACTACAGCTCGCACCGGCCCAATAGGTTTCCTCATCTCCCGCACAAAGTGTGCCCACACAATCAATCGTAGGGAAAGCAAAATCACTTACCTCCACCAGCACACTTGTACTATCCGTACACATACAATCGCTATCCGTGTATAACCAAACTTCGTATGCGCCTGGCGTATCAAAAGTATAAGTTGGATCAAAATCACTACTCTCCTGCCCTGTTTCAAAGACCCAATTCACCGCACTCACATTCGTACTTTCATTAAAGAACTCCACCGTCTGCCCTGCACAAATATCGATCTGCCCACCAACAACAGCAGGAACACTATTGAAAGCGGCTTGCACCTCGTCTAGTATCTCCACACAAACCACTGTAGAATCCATACAGCCCTCCGCATTCACACTGACTAACTTCACGCTACCTCCAATATCCCCCCATTCCACCTCTAAAGCAGAACCATCACTATTCGCCATTGAATTGACCGCGCCCTGTACCTCCCAATCAAACAATTCATCCGTTTGTTGAAAAGCGGAGTAAGTCGCCCAAGCATTAGGGCAAGCTTGCAAACAATTGCTGGTCGCTAAACTATCTGTAGTGGGGTTCGTGCCATCATCACAGGGTATGCTCACACAAACAGAAGCGATGATCGGCTCTGAATACACAATACCGAACTCTGATTCGAAGCACCACTCATATTCAAAATAATCCGAGCCGCAAAAACCTTCATCAGGCTCATAGTATACGCCACCTGTGGTCGTCCCGGTCATCCAAGAAGAATAGGCATAACCATTAGAAGGTGGCGTCACAATATCACATACATAAGAAAACACCAAAGAATCCGCATCCACAAAATCATTCGCTTCCACCCCTATTAAAATCGAAGGCTCCCAACCAGATACTATTTCATCCGCATTGGCCGCTACTGTATACTCTCCCCAAATCGTACCATCCACTTCAATAAGAATCGTGTTTACTGTCGAAACGCTTTCCGTACAAGCATCAAAAGGCAATAACTCGAACTGACAACTGGGAATAGGCGGTGTAATGATCTGTGGCTCGCTCGTCTGACTCAAACTCACTACCAATACATCCGTATCTCCATCAGCCGCATCTACTACATTGATCTGCCCAGCAACTTCCGTACTTGACCAACATACCATCAAACTCTCCCCATTCGCACTGGGCACATTCAATACATCTCCATCAACCGACCAAGTATAAGGTCCGCCAGCCAAGTCAGAAAGCGTATAAGTAATACAATCCCCTCCACAAGCCACATCAGAACCATCTATCTGAACGGCTTTCAGTGGCAGGTGAAATAATAAAGAAGCAATCAAAAACAATAATGCACTTGCTCTTAAACGGGTGGATAAACGCATAGAAACAGTTTTAGCTTGTAGTAGAGAAATATTAGTGTGATGTGATTGAGATCTAGTTTGTTGGTTGTAAGGGCGCATGCCCGCCTGCGGCAGGTCACCGGGCTATCCGCTAAAATTCAGCCCCTGCCTGCTGCTGTTTGGCAGGCGTAAAAATGGCTACCTCTGGGCCGCCTTTTTACGCCGCCAAACAGGGCGCATTCAGCGGCTTCATTACCGCTCCTATCCCTTGCGCGAAAAAACAGTAAATGAGTTCTTCTGTCGTTCACTACACAAAAGATAGAGTTACCACAAAGACCTAATGAATATACAATATGCTGCTTAGCCTAATACGTTCTTTTCGTTCTGTCGGCTATACGATTTTTCTGTAATAATTCTATTGGAGTAAGCAGCGTTTAGGCTTAGACACTTTCTTCTTCTTGACCTTCTTCATTTTTTTTATTTGACTGGTCGAATTCCACATTTTCGTAAATTTCAGCAAAAGGAATCTTTAAATCAAGAAAGGGTATTTCAACTTCACCTTCCATGTCTTTAAAAGACTTAATCCCCCATAGGTCAGATTTTTTCTCATAAATCAGAACATAAGGTCTTTCTTGATAAACAAGCACATAACTTTTAAGTCCTTCTATCCTTCTGTAAAATTCAAATTTATCAGACAAATCATAACTCATTGTTGAGGGGGATAATACCTCAAAAATGACAACCGGGTTTACTACAGCTTCCTTATACTCATCCGATAATTCTAAATCCCCACACACCACCATCGCATCCGGATAAACGTAGCGTTTATCTTTTTTTAAGTGAAGCTTAGTATCACTATTAAATACCCTGCATTTTTTCCCTTTCTCTTTGAGTCTATTACTTAACTCAACAAAAATATTCCCACTAATTGTAGAGTGGTCAATAGAACCTCCCGCAAAAGCCCGAATATCTCCATCGTGGTACTCATACTTTTGATTGTTTTGTTGCTCTATGGCAACATATTCCTCTACGGTTAGTTTTCTATTGAACTTTAGTGCTTCCATAATTCAAAATTGGGATTTAGCCTAACCGCAAGATAATCGAATTTATATAGACATAGTGCTAAAAATAAAAGCGGTTCAAGCTCACTATGAGCTTGAACCGCTTAAAATGAAAACACTTTGTATAATTAAACAGACAAAAGGAAGCGTAAAATTTCAGCGTCAGCACGAAGTCTTATGTCTTGTTACTCATCACTTCACCACATACATCACATCCTTGGCCGCACGCACCGTTTTCTCTACACTCGGCATAAAAGCTGCCACCAAGTTAGGTGCATAGCTCACCGGCACATCCTCTCCGCAAATACGGCGGATCGGAGCATCTAAATAATCAAATGCCTTTAATTGCATATTGTAGGTGATCTCAGTAGAGACCGAAGCAAAAGGCCAAGACTCTTCCACCACTACCATTCTGTTGGTTTTTTTGATGGATTTGATCAAGGTATCGTAATCTAAAGGACGAATCGTTCTTAAGTCGATCACCTCCGCACTAATGCCTTCTTTCGCTAGTTCATCCGCACTATTAAGTGCTACTTTCATGGTTTTATTGAAAGACACCAATGTAATATCTGTCCCTTCACGTACCACTTTTGCTTTACCGATCGGGATCAAGTACTCCTCTTCAGGTACTTCTCCCATATCGCCATACATTACTTCACTTTCCATGAAACATACAGGATCCTCACTGCGAATGGCCGATTTCAGCAAGCCCTTCGCATCATAAGGATTAGATACGGAAATCACTTTGATACCTGGAATGTTACCCAACCAGCTTTCAAAAGTTTGCGAGTGCTGTGAAGCCAACTGCCCAGCAGCCCCTGTTGGCCCACGGAACACGATCGGACAAGAGAATTGCCCACCACTCATATTCAACATCTTAGCTGCTGAATTCAAAATCTGGTCAAAAGCCAAAACAGCGAAGTTCCAAGTCATGAATTCAACAATAGGGCGCAAACCGTTCATAGATGCCCCTACACCAATACCAGCGAAACCTAATTCAGCGATAGGTGTATCTATCACTCGTTTAGCACCGAACTCGTCCAACATACCTTGGCTCACCTTATAAGCGCCATTGTACTCAGCGACTTCCTCACCCATTAAAAAGACTCGCTCATCGCGGCGCATTTCCTCGCTCATCGCTTCTCTCAAAGCCTCTCTAAAACGTATTTCTCTTACTGCCATCGTTGTAGTAAATTTTGTACACACAAAAATAGTAAAGCTATTTGATTAAGAGCGTGTGTATTTTAAAGTTTTATGCCCTGCAAACAACCATTAAGTGCTATAACCTATCCAATAAGCGTTGGTTCACCTGTTTTTTTAGATTTTGTCACATTTGGAAAATATCATGACGTCTCAAAGCCTTATCTTCGCGCCCTCAAATAGTAGCATGACTTTGACACATAAGATACAGATGGTGGATCTGGGTAGTCAGTACCGAAGGATTCAAGAAGATATTCAAACAGGTTTTGATGAGGTTTTTCAGACCTGTGCTTTCGTGAATGGTCCGCCCGTAAAGCGTTTTTGTAAAGCTCTGGCTGAATACTTAGGAGCCAATACCGTCATTCCTTGCGGTAATGGAACAGATGCGCTGCAACTGGCATTAATGGCTTTGGATTTAGATCAAGGCGATGAAGTACTTGTACCTTCTTTCACTTTCGTGGCGACAGCGGAAGTGATCGCACTATTGGGCCTGACCCCTGTCTTTGTCGACATCGACCCTAAGACCTTTAATATGGATGCGGATGCTTTACGCAAAGCCATTGGCCCACGCAGCAAGTGCATCATTCCTGTTCACCTCTACGGTCAAGTGTGTGATATGGAGGCTATAATGAACATAGCCAAGGAACACAATCTTTATGTGATAGAGGACAATGCACAAGCCATAGGAGCAGATTATACTTTCGCGGACGGCAGTACAAAGAAGGCGGGCACGATCGGGCATATTGGTTGTACTTCTTTTTACCCCTCAAAAAACTTAGGCTGCTATGGTGATGGTGGTGCGATTTTCGCCAATTGCCCGCATTTGGCGGAGAAGCTAACGCAATTGGCCAATCACGGACAAAAAGTAAAGTATACATCTGACTTAGTTGGTGTGAATTCTAGAATGGATAGCTTTCAAGGTGTGGTATTGGGTGCTAAACTGCCGCACTTAGATCGATATATTTATGCCAGACGACAGGCCGCTAAGTTTTATGATCAGGCATTTCAAGGATTTGAACTGTTGAATCTGCCCTATCGAGCTACTTATTCCACACATGTTTTCCATCAGTACACCCTTCTTTTAGATGATCGTTTAGACCGCGATGCATTGGGCGATTTCTTGCGCAGCAAAGAGATACCCAATATGATCTACTACCCTATCCCTTGTCATCAGCAAAAAGCTTATGCGCACTACCCACAAGTGCATGGTGGTTTGCCTGTGACCGATCATCATGCGAAACAGGTCATCTCTTTACCGATGCACACCGAACTGCGCGTGGACCAGCTGAAATATATTTCTGAAACTGTACTAGAGGGTGTGGACAAACAGTTAGCCACCGCCTGAAACTAAACGATTTTATCCGAGTATGAATATCTCAGTAATTGGTACTGGCTATGTAGGCTTAGTAAGCGGCACTTGCTTCTCTGACACAGGCAACCAAGTCATCTGCATGGATGTGGATGAACGCAAAGTAGAAAGCCTGCGCAATGGTAAGATCACTATCTACGAACCTGGTTTAGATGCCATTTTCCAAAGAAACATCGCTCAAGGTCGCTTACAATTCACCACTGACCTAAAGGCTGCTGTTGATCATGCGGACATTATCTTCCTAGCCCTGCCCACCCCACCAGATGAAGATGGTTCCGCAGATTTAAGCTATGTACTACAAGTGGCTGAAAAGCTGGGACCTATGCTGGATCGGTATCGAGTGATCGTTAATAAGAGTACCGTACCCATTGGCACTGCCGACTTGGTTACCCAAACCATCCAAGCGAATGCGGGCCCGAATGCGGAATTCGATGTAGTAAGTAATCCTGAGTTTTTGAGGGAAGGAGTTGCCGTTGATGATTTCATGCGCCCCGACCGAGTGGTCATTGGAACAAGCTCTTCCCGCGCCGAATTACTAATGCGTAGATTGTACGAGCCTTTTGTAAGACAAGGCAATCCGATCTACTTCATGGATGTGCGCTCCGCTGAAATGACCAAGTACGCTGCTAACTCCTACCTAGCCACTCGGATCACTTTTATGAACGAGATCGCGAACCTCTGTGAAAAACTGGGTGCCAATGTGGATAATGTCCGCATTGGTATGGGTTCGGACAGCCGTATCGGGAAACGGTTTTTATTTCCGGGTATTGGCTTCGGTGGCAGTTGTTTTCCTAAAGATGTTTCCGCTTTAGAAAAAATAGCAGGCAAGAGTGCGTACGACTTCAAGATCCTCCAGTCAGTACTAGAGGTGAATGATCAACAGCGGATCAGCCTGATGCCTAAGATCCAACAAAAGTTCGGCAATGACCTAAGCGGCAAACGCTTTGCAGTTTGGGGCTTAGCCTTTAAGCCGAATACGGACGATATCCGCGAAGCACCGGCCCTTTATACGATCGACCGATTGCTGGCAGCGGGTGCTGAAGTTCATGCTTATGATCCCGAAGCGATGGAGAATGTAAAAGCTAAATACGGTGATCGTATACATTTTCACCATGACGCTTATTCTGCTTTACAAGATGCGGATGCACTACTGATCATGACGGAATGGCAAGTTTTCAGAACACCTGATTTTAAGCGAATAGCAAGCGTGATGCCATCAAAAACTATTTTTGACGGACGTAACCTTTATAGTTTAGACCGTATGAAAGAACATGGTTTTCACTATGTGAGTGTTGGAAGAGCTGTCGTAGAACAATAACACCGCAAACAAAAAAGCCATCAACTTTTAGTTGATGGCTTTTTTGTTTGTACGAATCGATCTATCAATTACGCAAGAAGAAGCGTGCGTTATCTATCTCCATGAAGTAAATCTCTGACTTGTAGTCTAAGAAGATGTAGAGGTATTTGATTTTGTCTTTCAGCTCTACTTCTATCATGAAGCGTACGGTATCATGCCCGGGCAAACGGTAAGCAAAAGTCTTTGCTCGCTTGATCGGGAAAGTACCTAATGGTGTAGTTACTTGATCATCTTTGAATTCAAAGAAGTAGTTTTTCGACTTTGGTATACGCTCCGGGATATTCGTTTGATCAACGTTTTTGATCATTTTGTAGGGTACGATCTTTTTATCGACCAAGTTGGAATAATCTCTATAGAAGTATTCGCCCATAAAGGTGTAGTAGGCCTCGTCTTCGCTTTCTTCTTCAGCGGTACGCTGAGGTAGGTAAAAGGTGTACTCTCCTATGGCTTTTGATTGAAAGTATAAGAGTTGAACAAACTTATCTTCATCTAAAACGATCTTCAATACAGCTGGTCGAGCTTTTTGATCCATCAGTTCATAGACATAGCCTAACTTCACATCTTGTCGCTTTTGAACCAGCTCGAAGGAGTTCCACTCCTCGCTTATCCCTACTATGTTAACAGAGCCTTTATTCAACTTTATTACAACATCTCCAGCTTCGATGTATTGTACTTTACCATTGCCTTCTTGAACACCTCCGGGTACGAAGATCTCGCCATTCAACTCATGGATCACACTATAGCGTTGCTCCCGATCATAGGTGTATTCAAAGCTGATCTTCGGCTCTTCGACCACTATTGAGTCTGATGCTTCTGTTGCCTCCTCTACTGCTTGTTCTTGAGCAAATGTGGGCAGTCCAACCGAAATCAGCACAGCCAAAAAGAAAAGATGAACAATTGGGGAAAGTACGCGCTTATTCATTTCTGCTAAGATTTTAAATAGTCAAGCTTTTACTTGAAGGTACAAAACCTAGATTTGACGGAGTAGTACCTACTTCGTTTAACGTGATTTCGGGGGAAATTATTGGTGTGTTATAGGCTCTCCAAATACGCCTTTAACTCACTGTACTCCGGTTTTACCTCCGTGGCTACTTTTTTACGGTCGCGCAAGCAATTCAAACGCTCTGGTATATCTACCTTGATCTTGAGTGTAGGCTCAACGATGTCTAAGAATTTAGACGGATGCGCAGTAGCTAAGATCACCCCTTGCGCATCGCTTTCCGGATTTTGTTCAAAGTAGGTTTTCATACCGAGGTAGCCTACTGCCGTATGCGGGCACATGACGTAATCGTACTTTTGATGTACTTCTTTCATCGCGCCCAATGTCTGCTCATCATTGAAGCTATGGGCTATTATATCTTCTCTTATATTGGCAACTTCATTGCCGTATAGATCTTGTATACGTTGTAAGTTGCTGGGATTCCCTACATCCATCGCATTGCTGTGGGTTCTTACTGAAGTTTTAGGTAGGAACACCCCTGTATCTCTATAAGTAGTGAATACATCATTTGAATTGCTGGCAGCTACGAAACGCTCTACGGGCAAACCCATTTTATGTGCGATCAAACCCGCGGTGATGTTACCGAAGTTGCCGCTTGGTACGGAGAACACGAGCGGTCTGCCTGCCTTCTTCAACTGAGCGAAGGTATTGATGTAGTAGAAAGCTTGTGGGATCAATCGCGCTAAGTTGATGGAGTTGGCACTGCTGATGTTGAATTTCTTTCTCAACTTCTTATCCAAGAAAGCGGATTTCACCATTCGTTGACAATCGTCGAAGGTGCCCTCTACTTCAAGGGCTTGGATATTCTGCCCTAAGGTAGTGAGCTGTTTTTCTTGTAGCAAGCTCACTTTGCCTTTGGGGTATAAAATGACCACCTCGATGCCGGGCGTACCTAAGAAGCCACTGGCTACCGCCCCACCCGTATCACCCGATGTGGCAACAAGTATGTACAAGGTTTTGCCAGATGTTTTCGCGAAATGCCCCATGATGCGCGCCATGAAGCGAGCACCGAAATCTTTAAAGGCAAGCGAAGGCCCGTGGAAGAGTTCTAATACTTTGTACTGCTTGTCCAAGTGAACAATGGGCGCATCGAAATTCACGGCTCCGTAGACGATCTCTTTCAGGGCTTCGTCTGCTATGGTTCCGTTCAGTAAGTGCTTGGCCAATTGGTAGCTCATTTCGGGAAAGCTCAGCTGATCGATCGAATCGAAAAAGCCATCAGGCATGCTTCGGATCAGCTCGGGCATGTACAAACCGTTATCTTGGGGCAAGCCTCTTAGTACGGCTTCTTTGAGATCCGTATTGGGGGATTTTCTTTTGGTGCTGTAGAAGTGCATTTTTTCAGACGTAAGACATAAGACGTAAGACATAAGACTTGTGTTCATTTACCGACAGTCTGTATAATTCTTTACGCTTTACTTTATGGTTAAGGATTGCAAAATTACTGCTTCTATGGCATGAACCGTACCGAATTAGCTATTTTTACGCTACCTATTATCAAGAAGTAGTTCAGTAGGTTTTTATTGGGGTGTAAAACCGTGTATTATGTACTGTTTTGAACATCATGAAGAAAATCAGAAACTACTTCTTATTCTCTTAAGAACAACAGTTTCCCGCTTGTGTCGCGCAAGGGATAGGAGTGGAAATGAGGGGGCTAAGGAGCGCACTGAGCGGCGGCATAAAAAGGCGGCCCAGAGGTAGCCATTTTTATGCCTGCCAGCGAAGCAGCGAACAGCCCCCGAATTGCAACGGATAGCCCGGTGACCGCAGTAAAAGGCTGACGCCTTTAGACATAAGATTCAAGACGTAAGACATAAGATGTCCTGCTCGATGTCAATGTTCTATTTCGGGGATTCTTTTAAGGCTTTTATTGCGGGCATGCGCCCTGATTTTAAGTCCTATCCACAAGTTGATACAATGGGGAAACTGAGACAATTAACAGACTATGCCGAATACTAAAATCGCAGGAATTGGTTACTATGTGCCGGAGCGCGTGGTGACCAATGATGATCTCGCGCAGGTGATGGACACCAATGATCAATGGATCCAGGAACGGACCGGGATCAAGGAGCGTCGTTATGCGAAAAAGCATGAGGAAACGACGACGACTATGGGAGTCGAGGCCGCGAAAGTAGCTATTGAGCGAGCGGGAATCACGAAAGATGATGTGGATTTCATCATATTCGCCACACTGAGTCCGGATTACTATTTCCCGGGTTGCGGGGTGTTGCTACAGCGTGAAATGGGCATGAAGCAAGTGGGCGCGTTAGACATTAGAAATCAGTGTTCGGGCTTTGTGTATGGCTTATCTGTGGCGGATCAGTTCATTAAGAGCGGGATGTATAAGAACATTCTCTTAGTGGGTGCTGAGTTCCACTCGATCGGGCTGGATTTTACGACTCGTGGGCGTGGTGTGACCGTGATCTTTGGAGATGGTGCGGGTGCAGTGGTGCTTCAACCTACCGAGGAAGAAGGCAAGGGGGTGTTGACCACTCATTTGCATTCTGATGGTTCGCAAGCGGAGCATTTGTCTTACATCAACCCGGGTTGTCATGGGGGTAAGTTCGTAGGTAAAGAAGACCATGGTTACCCGGAGGCGGATACTTTTGGTGGGGCGTTCTTGACGCAAGATATGGTAGATAATGCCTTGGTTTACCCGCATATGAACGGGCAGCATGTGTTCAAATTCGCCGTACAAAAGTTCCCGGAAGTGATTTTCGAGGCTTTGGAAACGACTGGCTATAAGCCGGAGGACATTGACCTTTTGGTACCTCATCAGGCTAATTTGCGGATCTCGCAATTCGTACAGCGCATTTTGAAATTGCCGGATGATAAAGTGTTCAACAATATTCAGAAGTACGGTAATACCACGGCTGCTTCTATTCCGATCGCTTTGTGCGAGGCTTGGGAGGAAGGCAAGGTGAAAGATGGTGACTTGATCTGTTTGGCTGCTTTTGGTAGTGGCTTTACTTGGGGTTCTGCTTTGATACGGTGGTAGGTGATTAGACTATAGATTTGAGATTTGAGACTCGAGACATGAGACTTCTTGCTGATTCAGAAATAGTCATATCAAGCATACTGCGCGCTTACTGTTGCTTAACGACTTAAATTTTAAAGAACTTGAAATGACAGCACATCCAATTGAGTTGGATGTGCTGTTTTTTTGTAAATCCGATCAACTGTTGGCGAATGTACCGATGAGCTTCTCCAGATCCGGTGTCTTGCTTCCACCCTTTTTCTCGATGGTGATGGCGTAGGTGGCCGTACTGGCCACAAAGTCCACTTCCAATAGCTGACCTTCATTACGATCAAAGACGGTAAGCGGTATAGGGTCGCTACCCTCTTTCAATGCCCATAGTTGGAAGCTTTGGTTGGCGGCAAGTGCAGGTAAGCGATTCACTTGGATATAGTTTTTCTCTTTTTTGTCATCTGTAAAGAAGATAAGGTCTGTTTCCGCGTACTTAGGTGTAGGTGCTACTTTGAGATCCCTACTGTCAGGGGATAAAGCATTTTGATAACTGGCCAAGCGTATCGAGTTCTTACGTTGCAACTCATCACAATCATTCAGTTTGACCTGATAGGCGTTGAGCTGTTCGTTAGCCTTATTCTGCCCATTGTATAAATATGATAGGCTGGCCAGATTGGTGAACAGCAGAATGGCAGCAGCGGCCCGCCACCACTTAATCTTAGAAGTGCCCCCACTCGTTTTCAATTCTCGTAATTTCGGGTCTTTCGCGGTATTATCGATGCTACTGTCTTCGTTCACAGCACGCAAGACCCCGGCCAACAACTCGTTTTTGAGTCCTTCTCTAAGCGGGCGGGCATGCGCAAGGGCATATACTTCTAAAGCGGTCTCGATCTCCGCTATATCCAGTTTTAGTTCGGGGAATTTAAGCAGTGCTTGTTCCACCTCGTAGCGTTCCTCCATGCTCACATCACCTATGACATAAGCTTCGAGTAGTCCCGAATTTCTTATTTCATCCAGTGTCATCATGATAGGCGGAATTTAGTGGTGAACAAAGCAAGGATATTACCGAACAAGGTCTGTTCATCTCTAAGGTAGGTCCTCATTTTGCCGATGGCATTCCGCAAGCGAGTTTTCACCGTACCTAATGGCAGGTTCAAGGCTTTGGCCGCTTCTGATTGCGAGTAGCCTCTCAGATAGACGTAATCGACCACCTCTTTGTGTTTCTTGTCCAATTTAGAGACAATGCCCGCCGCATCGATATGTACATCTGTCTGCGGGGAAACACCTCTGTACATGGCCACTGTATCTTCAATAGCATCTGTCTTACGAGAGTTCTGGAAAGACACCAAACGCACTTTATCAATAGCAGCATGACGTGCTATGGCAGCGATCCAAGTATAGAAAGAAGCCACGTTCCGATCAAAGCTGCCGATATTGTTCCATATTTTCAGAATGACCTTTTGCAATACCTCCTCAGATGCCGACTCCGATCGCAGTATATTAAAAATGATAGCCATCAACTGCGGTGCGTAGTTGTCGTAGAGCATGGAAAGCCCACG
>JAHDGT010000511.1 GCA_020631675.1 Bacteroidota bacterium | reverse complement strand
GACAATGCAAGAGTTAGTAAATATATTCATCAAGTCGGCTTTCATTGAGAACATGGTATTGGCCTATTTCTTAGGTATGTGTTCTTACTTAGCGGTTTCCAAAACCGTTAAAACAGCCTTCGGTCTCGGTCTTGCCGTGATCTTCGTATTGGCGATCACCGCACCGATCAACTGGTTAGTGAATACCTACTTATTAGAAGAAGGCTCTTTGGCTTTCTTAGGAGCAAGCTTCGCTAATATCGACCTTACCTTCCTGCGCTTCATCGCCTTCATCGCGGTGATCGCATCTATGGTGCAGTTGGTAGAGATGATCATCGAGCGTTTCTCGCCATCTCTCTACAACTCTTTGGGTATCTTCCTTCCGCTGATCACAGTGAACTGCTCGATCTTAGGAGGTAACTTATTCATGATCCAGAGAGAGTACACCTTAGGGCAAGGCGTTGTTTACGGTTTAGGAGCAGGCTTCGGTTTCTTCTTAGCGATCGTGGCCATTGCCGCTATCCGTGAGAAAATCCGTTACTCTGCGGTTCCGCCTGCATTAAGAGGCTTGGGTATCGCCTTCATCATCACAGGTTTGATGGGCATTGCCTTCATGAGCTTCATGGGCATTAAGCTGTAGTCCTAGTCGGTCGACTTCCCTTTAGGTAAAGTGATGGGAGACTTCATGCATGTCATGTGTTAAATCCCGCTTTACCACCAACACTTCTTAAAACAAAGTGTTCTTTTTAAGTAGTCTGATTCACTTTCAGACTGCCCTTTTAATTGGAATATTCATTGATATGACCATCCTATTAGACATCGTTTCAGTAATATCGGCTACCAGCTTGGTATTCTTACTGATCATCATGTTCCTAACGGTCGTGCTGTTAGTAGCAAAAGCAAAACTAATTCCATCTGGTGATGTAGAGATCGTCGTGAATGGCGATAGTGCCAACCCGATGATCACCCAGCCGGGGAATACCCTCTTAACGGCCCTTTCCGAGAAGAATGTATTCCTACCTTCCGCTTGTGGTGGTGGTGGTACTTGTGCCATGTGCCTCTGCCAAGTAGAAGAAGGAGGAGGTGATGTACTAGCAACAGAATTGAACCACTTAACCCGTAAAGAGGTAAAAGACAACTGGCGCTTGGCTTGCCAAGTGAAAGTGCGTAACGACCTCAAAATCACAGTACCAGATGAGATCTTCGGTATCAAGAAGTGGGAGTGTGAAGTGGTTTCTAATGATAATGTGGCAACCTTCATTAAGGAGTTCGTCGTGAAATTGCCTGAGGGCGAGTTCTTGGATTTCGATCCAGGGGGCTATGTTCAGATCGATGTACCGGCAACAACGGTTCATTATAAGGATATGGAAGTTCAGCCGGAGTACCGCGAAGATTGGGATAACTTCAAGATGTGGGATCTGGTCATGAAAAATCCAGAGCCGATCTTCCGTGCTTACTCCATGGCCAACCACCCTGCAGAGGGTAACATCGTCATGTTGAACATTCGTATCGCATCTCCACCATGGGATCGCGCTAAGAATGCCTTCATGGATGTGAATCCGGGTATCTGTTCTTCTTACGTATTCAACTGTAAGCCGGGTGATAAGGTAACGGTATCTGGTCCTTACGGTGAATTCCACATCAAGAACACAGATAGCGAAATGTGCTACATCGGTGGTGGTGCGGGTATGGCTCCGCTTCGTTCGCACTTGTTCCACCTATTCCACACAGAAAAAACCAAGCACCGTAAAGTAACGTACTGGTATGGTGGTCGTTCTTTAAGAGAATTATTCTACTCGGATCACTTTGCGAAAATCGAAGACGAATTCCCGAACTTCAAGTATAATGTAGCTCTATCTCAGCCATTAGAAGAAGACAATTGGGAAGGTTCAACAGGCTTCATTCACCAAGTACTATATGATGAGTACTTAAGCAAGCATCCAGAACCAGAAGAGATCGAATACTACTTATGTGGACCTCCTGCCATGCTTGCGGCCGCATTAAAAATGTTAGATGAGTTAGGTGTTCCAGAAGAAAAAATCGCCTTTGACGATTTCGGATAAAACCAACTCACAGCAATAAAACTGAACTTAAGACAAAAGCGTACTTCCTTATGGGAGTGCGCTTTTTTAGTTTGTAGGGCGCATCTGTCTGGCTCATAACCACTCCTATCCCTTGCGCGAGAAATCATCATTTTACCCCCTCAATAGTCCAATGAAACTGATTTTGTAATAAGGGCAAGTCTTCAGTCGCCAATGCCTTTGCGACTACCTCATGCTTCTGCCCACCTTCTGTATAGCGCAGCTGGAAAAGACTGTCCGTAGGAGAGTAGGTATAGTCCATTTTTCGTTGTACTGTCTTTTGATTTGGCAGACGCTTATTGTAGACGATAAGCTGCTGTTTCGCTCTAAGATTCTTTATCTTATAGTCTACCATGCTGTCGTCTTCTTTCTGCAAAATCAAATAATTCAAACGGTGGATGAAAAATCGCTTAAAAGGCTTTTCCTGTAGCAAAGAATCTCCTGCATGATGACTCAGAACTTGGTATGCACTAGGGATAGCTGCTTGATCCGACTTCGTTGACGAGCTGCGAATATTGGCGAATAAAAGCTCGAATAAAATCAAAAGAATCACCATAGCCTTCAAAGACCAATACCAAAATGGGCGACTAATTTGTAGAGACGGCAGTCTTAACTGGTCTTTAAGCAGTGCATACACCTTCGGCAGATACCTACTGCTACCTAAAAGCGACAAAAACAACAGAAATAAAGCAAACAGCTTAACAGAAATATCATAGCAGAAGTTAATTGAGACTATAGCGGTAAAAGTCAGCACTGCACTAAAAAAGCCCAATGCTCTGCTGCGCTTGAACAAGAGTAAAACTCCACTGACTAATTGTGCCCCTCCAATGAATAAATTGAAAGCATAAGAAACCCCTAAAGTCGACCAAAACAGTATGTCCTTATCCAAAAAGCCAAGAGGGGTATAAAGGGTATTCGCATCAGGAGTATAAAATTGTCCTTGTA